>JAHJRK010000248.1 GCA_018830925.1 Pseudomonadota bacterium | reverse complement strand
GCTCAGTATCATTAGAACCATAATAATCACGCGGTATGTAAACATGTCGACACATCCAACACCATTCATCCGGTTATTATCATATAGCCGCATCCATCTTCAATATTCCCGCAGCTCCTTTAACCCCGCATATTGTCGAATTATCGATGTGTTGACGATATTGATTGTTACCATGGAAATCAATAATAAATTTACACCGCATCCCAAAATAAAACCGGTTAATCCTGTTCATGCGTAATTTTAAGTTTATAATATATTGAATTGAGACTTGACTGTCTAACACCTACTAAGCAGCAAGATTGGTCAATGAAACATCTTGAAGATTTACAAAAGTAATGATTAACGCTGGGCATCAGCGCGTGGCGCGTTAGCGACATCCGCTGGATGCTCTTGTTGTGTGGCGTCCTCTCTAGTTCCACCCGCCTATTATCACGGGGAAGAAGTTACAACGATGCTTTCCGGGTCCAATGGTTGTGACAGAACCTCGTGTGCTTCCACTGGGTTCCGCTCAGGTGACATGGGGTGCTTGAGCAGATCAAGTATATAGTCCCAATGAATAATTCTTATGTGAAGTGGGTCGTATATGTACTTTTTCCTGATCATTAGAGCCTTTTCAAATAATTTGTTCCTCTTTTCTTCCTGGTAATCACCTTTAGTTCTCCTTGCGTGGCAGCCTATTATTATACCCCCGAACAGCACATTGTCAGAATGCGTCACGCCGAAGTCGTTCTTAAACTGTTCGCAGCCCTTGTGTTCATGATAGTAGTGCAACAACTGGTTTTCTGCCTGAACGAGCTCTTTTGTAGGTCGAAGTCTGTTCTCCGTGTCCTTCTCGAAAACGTAGCATTGGGGAGCTTTCAGCTCCCAGATATATGCTTTGACAGACTCTACTCCTGTTTCATCGCAGACTTTGCATGATACAATGTAATCAGAGTCCCCCGAGGTTCCTCGTCGTTCCTTTTCAACGTACACGAATTCAATGACAGTATCCCTCACAAGAGCTCCCTTTGCATATTGGAGGAATTCTCTGCACTCCAGTTCCTTGTTCTCTGGAGCCGAGATGAGGCCTCGAAGGGCTTCGTGCGCCATGGCTACCATCTCAGCCATGAGCTTCCCTCCACATGTTCGTTGAGTAAGCTATAAGACCTTCCAAATACTCGTAAATTGTCGCATGACTTATCTCGTCTCCATAACTAATTATGTACGCTAATGGCACTGTGTACGTTAAAGTGCCAATATCGTTTGTCTCAATCAATTGGTGGTGGTCCTCTAATAAGATTGTCGAATCAGGGCCAAGAGACAAAGCAAAAGAATTTGACACATTGCAACCTTTTATGGTCATATATCGTGACTTTTCGACCCTAAATGCGGCCCCCTGAGGCCCAGTAGTTATTAGGCCAAGAAAAGGATTAAGGCGTTTCGAAATGCACTCATTAACTCGTTTTTCATCTTCCGCGGTAAGAAATACGACCATCAAATAATCCAGCTCAGATATGGTCGCCCACGAGACCCGTTCTTGCTTTAGGACGGCCGGAAACGCAGTTTTCGCCTCAGAAGGAGCACGAGCCAACCGTTTTTCTATGATGGACGTTATCCTTGCTGGCTCAAGTGCGGAGTCGTTTGTTTTCATAGTAAATCATATCCTTGTCTGTTTTCTTGACGACACAACAATATATTGAATAGTTTCCTTTCAATACCGGAAATTTCAAAACATTTTGATATCAAAATTTAAGTTATAATAATATATTTCTTTGATATAATTATATATCAAATTTGTTCATTATTCATTTTTTGTTCTTAGATAGTTAACTGTTCAATAACTATGCTTTCCTTTCTGATTAGATTCGGTAATTCACTATCACTATTTGCTTTTGAAATCTACTGGTTTCATGAGAATGTTCGATGCATTGATTTCAGGAAGACATCCGTATAGCACCCTCTCCCTAAAGTCATCACATTCTACTTGAAAAATAAATTGAAGATTACCACTTGCGGTATCCAACATCGCTAATGAGTCAAGCAAAAACCTCATGACAAGTATTTGCTGTCCCCGCAATACCCTGACGTCCCTTTTCGCACGTTTGTCTGTTTCATCCAGCTTGATTCCCTTTCCCGATTGCCATTCCCTTCAACAGCACCTGCACGGGAATGATGTTTTCATGCGCATATCTAGCCCGTCTGAACAGCGAACGGGCATTGACCCGGCAGACACGTATGCATTGCCCGCAACCGAGACACTTTCGACCATCCATATGGATGGCTTGGTCCCGGATCGAATTTGCGCCGAACATGCAGATATTTACACAGTAGCCGCAGGTTTCGGGGCCCAGGCAATGCTCCTTGTCCTGTCTGGCGATGAGCGGACCGGCATAGATCATTTTGCCTGTAATCAGGAAGGTGCGCACCAGAACGCAAATATCACGATCGCAGTTGCAAATCACGAAATGCCATTGGCCAGACTGCATGCAGAAGTCCAGGGAATGGACCAGGCCGGCATCCCGACACCGTTCGAGAATTGCCACCGCTTCATCAGCGTTGATGATCCCGGTAGCCCAGATTTAGGTGCAGGTAGATTTCCGCGCCGTACAGTACGACGATGTCCTTGAAGGATGGTTCTTGCCACCGGTCCAGCGCCTTCTGACACACACATGGCCCCACCGCAAGTTTGGGTGCATTTTCTTCGCCCTGCAGGCTTTCAATAAACCTGACGAGATTGACGGCTGAGGCTGTCGGCACTACAATACCATGTGGCAGATAGTAGGAGGTGGTCGCCAGAAGGGTAAGCAGAGCCCGGCCCGGTTGTGAATCGGTGATGAATTTTTTGCGTAGTAACCAGCCCCCTAGGCGCAGGATTAATGGCTCGTATTTCCCGTAGAACCAGTGCAAGATGTAATGAATCCTGCCGATGGGAACCAGCTTGTCACCGCCGAAGGCGACATGACCCACAAGCATCAGCGTGAAACTATCTAGGAGTAAACCATGCGTAACGGTTGAGACATTCATGAATTCCTGAATCATGGCACTCTAAGCCTCCATTCGTGTTCCGGTGACAGTTTGCTTAATTCTCAGCATTTGATTTCTTTCGCAATAATTATGTATGTCGTTTTGATAATAGCTTTCTTATAAAAGATTTATAGGGGGGGTTTTTGCTTGTCAAGGGATAGTTTGCATCGAAAGGCAGGTGGTCATTCCCATAAGAAAGCATCAACATTTTCTGACGCTGCTCAGTTGTGTAGTACAGGAAGACAGGCTTAGGCTGCATGAACTGGTTATAAACTTCAAGCATGTGTATATTTCAAAGAGTATCCCACAATGTGCAAGGGTGCGTCGCAGAGTCTCATATTGTCAATATGCTGTAAATGCGGCAATTTTATCGCATCCCAGACAGAGTCATATTCGGCGTATGTCAGGAAATGAAGACTCGTGAGATAGCGCCTATCACAACAAAAATCACGATTGCTGCGATTATTACGGCAACCGTGTAACCTATGGATTTTTCTTTTGGAGATTTCATGAGAACAGGTAACCCGAGATAAAGGAGATATAGACCATATAACCCCAAAAGACCGAAGATCCCAAGACTAGGGATGAGAGCAAAAACACCGACCAACCAACCCGGAGTATAAGAATACGTGGCCAGTTTTAAGGCTTGGTCGATATTTTTCTCCCCTGAAAAGATAGGGGCGAGTGCATCGATAATAAAGGCGAGGGCATATACACTGACCAGGGTGAGACCATACTGAACGACCGCAGACGTGATACCTGTTGTTATTGGTACCCTTAATGTTCCTCCCATAGGCAGGCTGACTCCCACAAGGGACATGCCTATAAAAGAGGCGACCGGTCCGATGGCTGCCAATAAAATAATATAGTTTTTATATAACTCAGCAATAGTTGTCGTTTCCCCAGCAATGGCCTGCCATTCCTCTTTTGGGCTAAGCAAAATTCCTTTGATACGTTCAGTTATATTCATGCCTTCCCCTCCTTAAGTATTTGCTAAAAAGATCGGGTTATTGCTAAAAGTTGTATTTAAGAGATTAGGTGGTGTATCTTTCTGGCGATTGATATCCGATAATTATCCGGCATTTTTAATGCTCAACGTGAAAGGATACAACCACCATGAGTCAAGATAGCGCAATTGAATTAAAAAGACCAGCATCATTTATTGATGACTCTATAACAAGCGCTGGTTTTCAGCCCAAATTGAAGTTGTAGGGTTATGAAGATTCGATTATTTGGAAAATCAACAGTTCCCCCTGTAAGGATTACCGCATGAAAGGGTGGATCTCTGTCAGAATTGCCTGATGCTTTGTTACAGGAAGGAAGATAAGGTCAGAAGAGAAGCGCTGGGGCCAGCAAGAAAAGGCATGCTGGTGTATCGTAATCAGTTATTGCTTCGTGACATCAGGCTCCATCTGCCGAATCTTTGCGATTATTCCCGGTGGCCAGAATAGAT
>JAHJRK010000247.1 GCA_018830925.1 Pseudomonadota bacterium | reverse complement strand
ATTCCGGGTGAAGACAAAATTGAGGACTTGATCCGGATACGGGATATCTATGAGAAGGCCGGATATCGATTTCCCCTGGATGTTACATTGTCCTCTCCGGAAAATAGTTCGAGGAGTTAATCACTTTCCCGTTGCCGGTCACGGCATTTCAATGTTACGGTTATTTATAAACGGCGGCTTAGTCAATTTGCAATTGCCTTAAACGCATTAAAAAATTCGTGGATTTACGCCGGCAATAATCTTTATGGAGTTAAAGCATGTCAGAAAACAAGGACAATGAAAACCAGGATAATGAGGACCAGAGTTTTGCCGAGCTTTTCGAATCATACAGCTCCGGCATGAAGGACGATCTTCAGATCGGAGACAGGATAAAAGGAAAGATCATTTCCATCGGAAAAGATTCGGTTTTTATGGATACCGGGACAAAGGTTGACGGGTCAGTTGATCGGATGGAGCTTTTAGACGGTGATGGGAAAATGCCCTTTATCGAAGGCGATGAGATTGAGCTTTATGTGGTGGCAATCGATGATCATGAAGTACGCCTTTCAAAAGCTATTTCAGGTATCGGAGGAATTGAACTTCTAAAAGACGCATTTGAAAATGCGATTCCCGTTGAAGGAAAAATAAGCGCAACCTGCAAAGGCGGTTTCCACGTGGAGATGCTTCAGAGACGCGCTTTTTGCCCCATCAGCCAGATTGATGTCAACTATACTGAAACGCCCGAAGATTACGTGGGACAGACCTGCCAGTTTTTGATTACCCAATTCGAGGAAGGAGGCAGGAACATAATTATCTCCCGCAGGAAACTTCTTGCCAAGGCTATAGAAAAAGAAAAGGAAGCGTTTTTCAGCACATTAAAAGCAGGTGATCTTTTTAAGGGCCGTGTCACAAGGCTCATGCCTTACGGTGCATTTGTTGAACTGATTCCAGGAGTCGAAGGCATGGTCCACATTTCTGAACTGAGCTGGTCCAGGGCGGAAAAAGCCGAAGAGATTGTGAGTGCCGGTGATATGGTTATGGTTAAGGTTATTGCAGTAGCGGACGGGGAGAAGAAGAATCAGAAAAAAATATCCCTGTCCATGAAACAGGTTGACACAGATCCGTGGGATAAAGCGACGGAGAATTTTCATCCTGGAACAAAGGTGAGCGGAAAAGTCACCCGGTGCATGAATTTCGGCGTTTTCGTGGAAATAGCCCCGGGTATAGAGGGACTGGTCCATATCAGTGAGATGAGCTATCTTAAGAGGGTTATAAACCCGGCAGATGTTGTAAAAGCGGGTGAAACGGTTTCCGTTATGATAAAAGAAGTAGATGCGAAAGGGCGGCGGATATCCCTCAGCATCAGGGATGCCCTGGGAGACCCGTGGCTGGAAGTGCCGGACAAATTCAGTGTTGGCCAGGTCATCATCGGGATCCTGGAAAAAAAAGAAAAATTCGGCTATTTTGTTTCACTTGCTCCCGGTATTACCGGGCTTCTGCCGAAATCGAAATTCAGCGGGTCCGAAAAGCCCGGACTGATCGAACAGCTAAAGACAGGAGACCCTATTGCCGTTACCGTGGAGGAGATTCATCCCTTTGACCGGAAAATTACCCTTGCCCCCGGCGATGCAAAAGAAGAGGGCGCCTGGAAAAATTTTGTACAGGCAGCAACTCACGCACCCGTTAGTGATCTGGCCGAAAAACTGCGGCTGGCAATGGAGTCCAAAAAGAACAAATAGATGCTCTTCGCATCAACTTACTATCCTTCGAAGTCTCGAAAGCAATATCTTATCAAGTATCAAATTTTAGTATTAAAAGGGGGAAAATATGGGGAATGTCAGCAGTAAGGCGGATGGCGAGGAAGTGGAGAGGGGTAAAAAGCTGCCTCTCGGCATTAAACTGAGCTACGGCATCGGCGATATATCTAACAACCTCTTCATCGTTACTACCGGCATGTACCTGCTGTTTTTTCTCACCAATGTGCTCGGTGTCGATCCAGCGCTGGCAGGCACCATGCTGCTTTTTCCCAAGTTGTGGGACGTTATCTCCGACCCCATCATGGGCGCCATTTCAGACGTGACACGCTCCCGCTTCGGGCGCAGGAGGGTGTACCTGCTATATGGCGCGGTGCCCTTCGGACTTTGCTTCTTTGTCCTTTTCATCGCGCCCGGCTTTCAAACTGAATTCGCCAACGCGCTGCAGGTTTCTCTGCTATTTGCGCTGGCCTGCACCGCCTTTACCATCGTCAACGTGCCCTATGCAAGCATGGTGCCGGAGATGTCCAACGATTATAACGAACGCCTGTCTATAACATCCTTCCGCATGTCATTCGCCTCTATAGGCGCTTTGCTGGCCGGTGGTTTGACCATGGTACTGGTTAATGCCGGTGGGGGCGGCGCTGCCGGCTTCCGCACCATGGGCAGCATCTTCGCCGTAGCCATCGTCATCTCCTGCATGTGGTGCTTTTATGGCACACGCAGGGCTCCGTCACTGCCACCGCAGAAAGAGATGCCGCCTATGAAAGAACAGATTAAGATAGCTGCCAGAAACTATCCTTTCATGATGCTGATGTCGAGCTTCTTCCTGCAGGCGGTGGCCATTGGCGTTATGATGGCCGGCTTCATCTATTATGTGAAATATGCCATGTCCCTGCCCGAGACGGCCATGAATATAGTCTTCCCCATCTTCATGATCACCGGATTACTCTTCATCCCGGTCTGGTTAGCCGTGGGCAAGCGCCTGGGCAAGATAAAGTCGTACCACATCGGCCTGACCATTTTCACAGTGATAATGGGGTCGCTCTTTTTCACCAGCGCTGAGATGTTGTGGCTCTTCTATGCCCAAATCTTCCTGGCGGGGGTCGGTTTTTCCAGCTTCCAGCTTTTCCCCTTCTCAATGCTGCCCGACACGGTGGAATATGATCAGATGCAGTCCGGATTGCGGCGTGAGGGCATCTTTTCAGGCATGTGGTCTGCAGGACAGAAGATAGGCTACTCGGTCGGGCCGCCCATCGTTGGTTTCGCATTGGCATTATCCGGTTTCGTCAGGGAGGGAGTTCAGCCGGAAAGCCTGGTTATTGGTGTGCGCGTCATCTTCTGCCTCTTCCCGGCGCTCATGATACTGCTCAGTTTCCTGCCTTTCAGCAAGTACCGACTCACCGAGAAAGAATTCGAACGGGTTAAGGAGAAGATAGCGCAGCGAAGCAATCTGTAAAACAATCGATTACCCGTGAAAGGACTTTGATCACTGTACAGCATCCTGACGGTCTAATGATTACAGGATTGAGTGAATGGATAATATTATAAATCATCAAAACAGGAGAGTATTTATGGCAAAGAAGGTTCTGGTAATGCTGGGAAGTCCGAGAAGAAAGGGGAATAGCGCTATTCTTGCAGATCAGATAACAAAAGGGGCAAAATCCGCCAGAGCAAAGGTCGAAACCATTTATCTGCATGGCAAGACCATTGCTCCGTGCAAAGCCTGTTTAGCCTGTCAAAAGAAGAACAGCAAGGGGTGTTCCATTAAGGATGATATGCAGGACCTCTACTTGAAACTCATCGAGGCAGATGCCTGGGTTATTGCCAGCCCTGTTTACTGGTTTACGATGTCCGCACAAACCAAGATCTTCATGGATCGATGTTTTGCGCTTCCTGCTTATCATAAAGATCCCTTCCGGGGTAAACGGATTGCCATAGCCATGACGTATGGTGACGAAGATCCTTTCACGTCTGGTTGCGTCAATGCTTTAAGGGCTTTTCAGGATGCCTATGGATATACTAAATCTCTGATTGTCGGGATGGTCTATGGGAGCGCCATGGATGCCGGTCAGATCCGATCTAATAAAAAGGTGATGCAAGAGGCTTTCGATTTGGGTAAAAAACTGGTCTCAGAATGAATCTTGTCAATAAATTATCGGGATAAGCAGATGGCCAATAAACTCGATCCCAACAAAGCCGGAATTCCT
>JAHJRK010000246.1 GCA_018830925.1 Pseudomonadota bacterium | reverse complement strand
CCCCATTTCCGTCTGTATTATATCCCTGAATTTAAGCCACTTCATATAGTTGTCGATAACTTTTTTGTTCTTATCGGATCCTTTTACTCCGTTTCTCTCTGAAATCTTTGTTATATTTTCCGTAACCTCGAAATAGAGCGCGTCGCATCCCTGCCCGAAACCGGCCACTAAAATACGGTCTTTCGGCTTCGCATTCTCAAGGGCTGAAACAAGCATGAGCAATGAATGGGCGGCGCCCGTGTCTCCGCATGTTTCGTGCATGGTATTTACCACCTTGTCGGGAGATGCGTTAAGCTTCTTTGCTATGTTGCTGTGCTCAGCCTTGAAGAAGCAGGGAAAAACCAGCTTGTCCACTTGATCTATCGTAATACCGAGTTTCTTCATCAGACCGTTTACGGCCTCGGGTATAATTTTTGAATATCCCTCATTCCTCACCCACCTCTCTTCCCACACATAATCATACTTTTTTAAAGCGCCCCTGTGATGGTCGACAAAATCATATGATACCGAGTAGGATCCCTTAAACTCGGCAATTACATCCTTATCTCCCACCGCAACCGATGCGGCTCCGTCTCCGAACCACATTTCGTAAAAATATGCGGTTTTTGTCTCCCTGCGGTCGGCTGCTGTAACCATGATATTTTTCATACCGCCGCCTCGTACAGCTTCAAGGGCGGTAACAAGGGCTGAAGTTCCAGCCTTCTGGGAAGATGTGAAATCGGAAGTCAGTATGTTGTCTTTAAGATTCAGGGCTGTAGATACTATTCCCGCATTCTGCCTGTCCGCAAAAGGAAGCGTTGTTGAGGCGAGAAAAAGGCCGTCAAGCTCCTTCTTATCCCTGCCGCAAAGGCAATCCCTCGAAGCTGCCACCGCCATTGTAATAGAGTCTTCATCCCAGTTGCACATCGACCTGTGTCCCTGGGCAACCATCATTATGGCGGGCGCAAACCAGCCCATTGCCTGAAAAATGGACATCCTGTCCAGTCTGAGGCGGGGAATGTAAGCTCCGTAAGATGTTATCCCGATCATATTAAGTCTCCTTGATAATTAGGAGCCGTTACGAAACAACCATTATATTTCTAACCATTTCGTTACGGCTCCTTATGCCGGTCACGGCATTTCTAATGTTACGGTTATTTTTGAACAACGGCTTATTTCGGATTTCAATTATAAACAATTCTGTTCTCGGTGTTGAATGAAGCCTTCATCTTTTAAACAGTTTTTCAATAAGCTGGGATTTCATGATATCCCCTTCAATCTTTAACTTCCCGGCTGTATAAGCCTGCATGGCCGGAAGCTTCCCGCTCATAAGCAATAAAAAGTCGCTATCCGATATCTTAAGGGTACAGGTGGGTTTTTCGTGCTTTCCTGTCTTAACAGTGCACGTTTCATCCTTTACAACGCAGTGCCAGTCCCCGCCATCGCTTCCGGAAATAATATACTGGAAGACAACATTAACTCCGGCAGAAACTTTCTTTACAAAGGCCTCCGGCATGGCATCAAAAATTCCGGCAACCGACACAGTGTTCTGCTGCTTCCCTACTGCAGAAACCCCCTTGTCAAGTGGCTTTGATAAAGCGCCGAGAACGTCTCCAATCTGATCGTTCAACTGCCGGTATTCCTTGCCTCCCTTTAAGGAGGATATCCTGTCCAGATTAGCCATTATTCCTTCGACCGTTTCAGGTTTATCTGTGCTCCCCGACAAAACACCGGGGCCTGTTACAACCGCTGCCCGGTTGAAACAACCCATTCCCGCGTTATATATATTTCCGCTAACCGGGCACTTTTCAGAGCAGAGAAAGAGAACTATCGGCGAAACGAATTCAGGTTTAACCTTTTCAAGGAAATCGGGCGGCATAACATCTTCCGTCAGGCGGGATGCCGCAACCGGAGCAACCGTATTAATTTTTATGTTGTATTTCTCCCCTTCCAGCTTTAGAGCGTTCATAAGCCCTAAAAGCCCCATCTTTGCAGCCGAATAATTCGTCTGACCGAAATTCCCGTAAAGACCTGCTGCGGATGTGGTCATTATGATACGGCCGTAACCTTTCTCCTTCATCACTGCAAAAGCAGGGCGGGAAACATTGTAGGCGCCGTTTAAATGCACGTCCATCACCGAGTGCCAGTTTTCAGGCTCCATATTAATGAAGCTCTTGTCTCTCAGGATTCCGGCATTATTGATCAGGATATCAACCGTTCCAAAAGCATCAAGAGCCTTCTTAATTATCTTCTCCCCGCCTTCAGGTGTTGAAACGCTGTCATAGCTCGCAACGGCTTCTCCGCCAAGCGCCTTTATTTCTCCTACCACCTTCTCGGCAGGAGTCGCCGAACCGGCGCCCGAACCGTCGCGTGCGCCTCCGAGGTCATTTACCACAATTTTTGCACCGCGTTTTGCAAGTTCAAGCGCATACACCCTCCCGAGGCCTGCCCCGGCTCCTGTTATTATTGCAACCCGGCCGGCGAATCGTATTTTCTCTTCCGGTATATCACCGTATTCGAATATCCCGTTGTCAATCGTCACAGCGCCTGTTTCTTCGTTCACCACTCTCCATACAGCCTTTCCTTCTTCGGTTTTCCAGATGAGCGTCTTTATAGGGGTTCCGGGATAAAGAGGTTTTGTAAACCTGCAGACAAGCCTTCTTACTTTTTCGGGCTCTCCGGGAACAAGGCTTTGAATAAGCGCCCTGCAGGCAAACCCGTGAGTGCAGAGCCCGTGCATTATAGGCATCTTGAATCCAGCCATCTTAGCAAATTCGGAATCAACATGAAGATCGAATATATCTCCGGAAAGCCTGTAAATAAGGGGCTGGTCAGTGGAAGGCGAGACGCTTACGACAAAATCAGGCTCTCTGTCCGGGAAAACCACCTCTTTTTTCGGGGCATTCTCTCCGCCGAATCCACCGTCAAGACGCGAATAAATCGTGATGATGCTTGTAAAAAGCTTCTTCCCGCCCGAATGATAAGTGTCGCTTTCACCGACAACGAGGGCGCCCTTCTCCTTGCCCTTATCATAATAGTGGGCAATTTTCCCTTCAGTGATCAAACTGCCTTCGGGGGGAATCGGGTTGTGAAAAATAAGCTCCTGTTCGCCATGAAGAATTCCTGCCAGATTTATATTTGAGGTTATACCTATATGCGACAGAAATTCGAAAATAGCGGCAATTGAGAAACTTGGAATCACCTTAAGATTTTTTTCATAACAGTACTCAAGCTCGGAAAAGCCTGCGCCGACACCAAGCGCGTAAAGCACCGCATCTTTCCATGTATAATCCTTTGTAACCGGGCCGATTTTTTTTCCGAGAGCTTCAAGATTAAGCGCCATAACTCCTCCTTAATGCTTATAATAAAAGAACCGGTCCTGAGACTTTTTAATAGTCAACCGGCCTTCACACTCTTATCCTGAGTAAAAGCCGGTATCAGGATAAATTTCAATGTATCTTTTACCACCACGATATATTCATCATGACCGATATCGAGCATCGGCCTGAAAAAATCCTCTCCCGAAATAAAATTCAACACCGAATTCCAGACTGCAATCACACTTGCTTTCGCTTTTACGGGAATATATTTTTTATCAAGAGCAAGCCCCATCGCTATTGCAATATTTGATATGTATTCGGATACTTTGAAATTAAGGCATGAATCGCCTCTTGTTTTTCCGAAATAAAGAAAGAGGATAAAATTGGAAACTTCAGGATTTGAAAAGAGATAATCGCACATCACATCTATGGCGATTTCAAGCCGGGTGGTAAGGGATTTTCCTTTTACTTTATACTCGATTTCAAGAAGCTTCTGACGGATCTCCTCGTTGAGATCCATTACTACAGCTTCATACAGATCTCTTTTTTCTCCCCAGTGATAATAAAGGGTCGAAATATCGATGCCGACGTTTTTTGCGATCATCCGGGTTGTGGT
>JAHJRK010000245.1 GCA_018830925.1 Pseudomonadota bacterium | reverse complement strand
GAGCATCTTTAAAAGACGCTCCGTTCGAATGATGTAACGGTAATAGATATGCTCACGGTCCGAAGGGCAAACAGGCATGGATAAGGGATATTCTCGAAAAAATTCATTATACTGGCCGGCGATTGCCCGACGGCGTCCGATAAAGGCCGGGAGTTTCCGGAGCTGTACCAAACCCAGGGCAGCCTGTAAATCCGTCAGCTTGTAATTGTAGCGCAGGCGCCCGTCATCTTTTTCGTCGTAATCACGCAAATCCCTGATTTTTCCAAGTAACTGTGAATCGCCGGAAGCGATCATGCCCCCTTCGCCGGTGCAGATTACCTTGGTGGCATAGAATGAAAAAACGGACAACGTGCCGAAGCTTCCCGTCGGCGATCCCTCATAGCGACTTCCCAGGGATTGAGCGCAATCCTCTACGACGGGGACTCCCAGAGAAACAATCTCCCTGATATCCGCCGGCAAACCGAATATATGTGGAATGATTACGGCCTTCGTTTTTCCCGTCAGGCGTTTCCTGAGATCCCGGACATCCATGTTGAAAGTTTCCGGATTGATATCGGCCAGAACCGGTACGGCCCGAACATAGCGGATCGCATTGAGAAGAGCCGGGCAGACAAAACTGGGGATCACGACCTCGTCATCTTCACCAACTTCCAGAGCCAGCAGGGCCAGGTGCAGGGCGGCGGTACCGGAACTGACCGCAACGGCACCGACGACTCCGATCAGCGAGGCCAGGGCCTTCTCGAAACAAAGGACCTGTTCTCCCTGCGCAAGCTGCCCGGACTGCAGGACGGAGGCAACTGCGGCTGCTTCTTCATGGTCGATGGTTGGACGGGAATGGGGAATTATTTCCATCAGACAATTCAATCCTTGACGGCTTCGTAGAAAGTCATTCTGCTGTGTTGCGCTTCATCTTTCGTCATTGCAGCGTACCAACATGTACGCTTCATTCCTCAAGATTCGCGCGCCTTGCATAATGAGCTTTTTACTTTGCCGTCTGAATTTTGACTTTTAACAAAACCGTCAAATATTGATAAACAGACGCAGTGGAACGAAACCCTCCGCGAACTGGACCCGTCCCTGGATTCCGCGAAAGACGGCTGAAGAGCGGACGATGTCCGTTATTGATACACCCTCGATATTGGTCCTCTGAACCTGTGAATAATGTGCCATGAAGCATTGCCACTTTATCGTCAAGGGTCTCCCTGATGTCCACGAAAACGGCAGGAGAAAAATTCTGGGTCGTCGGTCCCTCATAGAAAAGAACATTCCGGACGTAGCGTGTTGCTGAAATAGTGGCCTTGGCCAGAGCCCGATGGTCCTGGTGTGTGTCATCCTCATAATGGACGAAAATGAAGTCGGGGGCAATCTTCTTCAGCACGACTTCGATATCATGGACCATCTGATTCATATGAGGCGTAAGCAGCGTGTCCTTATACCCTCCCCAGATCAGTTCCCGGGGTTTGAGTATCTTCGCCGATCTTTTTTGCTCCTTTTTTCTGGTAGAGCCTTCCCCGCCCATGTGGCCTTCCGTCATGATGAGCATGTAGATGTCGTGGCCGTTTCGCGCGTATTTGGCCAGGGTACCGGAGCAACCTGCCTCAATATCGTCCGGATGGGCGCCGATGGCTAAAATTTTCATTCCTCTCCTCCCAGAATTTTCAAACTCTCCTGGCCATGATTGAAAAGCAGGTCAACAGCCGATACAAACGGCTCAAAATCACCGAAAAGCTGTTTGTAAACGGGATGTTCGTACTCCTGGAAAATGACATTTATGCCATTTTGGACATATTTCGCCATATCCATGTATCCTCTTCCCCCGCTTCCGGCCAGATATTTATCTCCGCCAAAATGTTTTGTAAGGGCAATCAGTCTGCCGTCGGGATCTTCAGGAAATTCTCCAAGTTCAGAGGCAATATAAATTGGCGTCTTAATACCCAGAATTCCGGCAAGCCTCTTGACCGTGTAAATATTCAGTTGAGAAATGTATTGCCATTTCGATGAAAATATCTCTTCAAAAAATTCTTCAAGCAAAGACCAGCAGGGGGCCTTTTTATAATTCGAGATAATTGCCTGCCTCTGACGGTGCTGCCATTTATCCCTGTTATTGATCTCGACCTCGTTCATTAACTGCGGATATTTATACATAACAGGAACGGTCAGCCATTGCAAGCCGTTTGCGGCCTTAATCCTGTTTCGGTTCTGCCACTCATTCTTCTTGAACTGAACATTATCAAGGAGAACAAAAATATCTGCCCTTTTAATCTTATCGAAATAACCAAGCCACGGCAGATATTGAGGCTGATGCACAGATACTATCATCTTTACTGGTTCCTCGCTGTTTCGTGTGGGCGCCCCCCACCCTTGGATGCAATTCGACAAACTCAGTACCACAACACAAAAAATTATCTGACAGGATTTACAGGATTTGACGGATCAACTGCATCCGCTTTGCTGAGACCGGTAAGTGCAACCGTTCACTTTGCGGGTTACGTCTTCTTTATCCGTGGGATTGCCCCCCTCGCCTCAGGCGATAGATTATTGTCTGACCGGCTTCCGGCCGGCAGGCAACATCCTGTCAATCCTGTTAATCCTGTCTAAAAACCTCTTTAATGTCCGTTGGTTTCATCCCTCAAACATCACAAATACAGGATTGGAAACGAGTATACCGCACCCGCTCATGTCCATTCTGTAATATACCTTCTTTCCGGGCTGAAAGTATTTATCCTCATAATCGATCTGCATTGGTAATGTTCCCTCAAAGGTCTCAATCAGTTCCCCCGATCTTAT
>JAHJRK010000244.1 GCA_018830925.1 Pseudomonadota bacterium | reverse complement strand
TAACGATGGTATCGCTTGCCAGACGGCTGGATCAATCGGTAACAGCTGTTGGTAAAGCTGTAATACGGGGAGAGAAACTTGCAAGGGAGAATAATTATTTGCTTCTTGAAAAATAAGTTTGTAAGTGTAATACGTCCCCTAACTACCCGCATCTTTGATATATAGTAATCTTCAATATATTTTTCAAGTAGCGTATTAGGACTTGTAAGTTTTTCAACTTGCTGGATGATTTAACTGACAGGTAGAAAGACTGTTTGGGATGGAAGAGTTCAAGGGAATTAAAAGAATTATGAGCGGGGATAACCCTTCACAGAAAGGACAAGATGAGCAGGGAACTGAAATTAACTGTTTTTCTTGTCAACATTTCTATATTACCTATGACCCAACTTTTCCTTATGGATGTCGAACAATAGGTTTCAAGTCATACCTACTACCCTCAAAAGAGGTATATGTGAACTCCGGAATGGATTGCTTGCTTTTTGTTGAGAAATATACAAATAGTTGATTTACATGGTAATTAAGAAAATCATATCCGCGGCCAGACCGGCACTGAAAGCGCTCGCATAGCCAGATGTTTGGTGATAATTATCTTAGGTAAACCCCCGGCTCTGCCGGGGGTTTACCTAAGATAATTATGCTTATGCCGGCATCCAATTTTAATCCCCTATGATCTTAACTAAGACCCTCTTCTTTCTCCTTCCGTCAAACTCACCATAAAAGATTTGCTCCCAAGGACCAAAATCCAACTTGCCGGCGGTGACAGCCACAACCACTTCCCGGCCCATCACCTGTCTTTTCAAATGAGCGTCACCGTTGTCCTCACCAGTACGGTTGTGCTGATATTTTGAAACAGGCTCATGCGGGGCAAGCTTTTCAAGCCACTCCTCATAATCATGATGCAAACCGGATTCAGCATCATTGATGAAAACCGATGCCGTGATGTGCATGGCATTAACAAGAATCAGCCCTTCGGAGACTCCGCTTTCCTTCAGGCATTGATCCACCTGCCCCGTAATGTTGACAAAACCTCTCCGCGCATTGACATTAAACCATAATTCTTTCCGGTAAGATTTCATGAAATTATCACCTCCTGTTTTTCCCAGAAGCATGGTTGGGTCCATCAAATTATAAGATGGCATGAGAAATGGTTGAAATAGTGACATATTATTTAACAGCGAAATACGCTTTCGGGTCAAAATAATTGACGAACGAGGAAAAGTTATCGAATTAAATGAGCTTCCGGGAAGGAGCATTGCTATTTTAAATTAAAGAATCTAGAGAAATAATCTGTATAGATGATATAGCGGGCAGCCTGACATCATTGGTAAAAAAATGTGACGCGCCTGCGTTTAAGGCTGCACTGATTTGAATTGCATCGGGTGTACGGATATTATGGGTTGCGCGGAGCTGGGCTGCCTGTTCCGCAATAGTGTTTGATACTTCCAATGTCATCAGCCTTGAATTGAGCAAAATGTCCCGGTATTCTGTTGCAAGCTCTCTGTTATTGCTGCGTAATGGGTGCACGAGTACTTCCAATAACGTCACTGTAGAAGTGACAACAGCAAAATCGCCTCTGTCCATTGCCTCAAAAAAAATTCTTACAGCTTCGAGATAGGTTTGATTTTCCTCGATAAAATAAATCAACGGTGCCGTATCAAGACCAACCGTCTTTCCCCGCAGATCATTTATCCATTCCACGACGATCTTTCCTCATCAATATAGGCTTTTACATTAAGGCCCTTCCAGATATCCTTACCTTTACCTTTTAGTTCCAGAATGCTTCGCGGCCGTGTTTCGCTTGTCTTTTTGCGAATCAGCATCGCAGTTTCCTCCAGAAGACGAAGCTGCTCAGATAAATTTAGAGTCTTTATCTCAGATATTAGATGATTATAGCTGGCTTCCGGCATAATCGATCTCCTTTCGGCGTTTTAAAAATGTTAACGGTCATGTATTATAGTGTTTCATAACCGCAAACATATTTTGGCTGTATCCATTTATTTAATTGTATACACTTACATCATAAAATCAACAAAAGATTGCGAAAGCTGTTCAGTATCACGAGTAATTTCAATCGAGGTTTGACGTAATGTATCAAGGCGAACGTATCGTAATAGGAGTAAAAGCATATAGGGGACAACGCTCCACACTTTTGAAGTTTCGGGGGCTATCCTGTTGATCAAAGAACGCTCTCGTTGTTTAAACCTGCCTGTCGGGGTACTTGGGTAAGCGGACACAGCTTTTTGCGCTCCGCTTGAACGATGGATAAACGGCTGTTGTATTTTCCCCAGAGAATTGTTGGACTATTCTTCTGGCAGGCTCTTCCTTGTCTTCGCTGCGGACGAAC
>JAHJRK010000243.1 GCA_018830925.1 Pseudomonadota bacterium | reverse complement strand
GCCCGACGTGTTAACGGCTGAGTAATTCCAAAATGGAATATTATTGAAAATTCAGATTATTATGTTTTCAATTACGTGATGGCCGGTTTCAATTAAATCACATCATGTTGCTTATTGATGAAATTGTAAAAAGAATTATGCGAACGAATTTGAGAATTTTAGGAAATAGTTTTTAAAGAACTGAGTGTTAAAAATCACAAGTTTTTGATTCGCCTCAGGCGGAGAATTCTTGTGATTTAGCGAAGTGATTTATAAATCCCTACAAAGCTCATTAAGTGAGCATAAGATGTCTTTTTACGAAACCGTCATTATTGGTTTGAAATAGTTCCTTTTTTTAAAGCGGAAAGACACTGTTAAGTAAGGCTCTTTTATTTTTATTATGATACGTGGTATTAAACAAAAACACTGCGGAAAGGTCGCTTTTTGCGTGAAAATATTGACAGGATATGCTTTATTAGCTGTATTTATACTGTCGGGTTGTGCCGGAAGCGACTCTGACCAGAGCGATGAATACCTGGTTAGAGTCGACGGAAACGTTGCGACTGTGCTTGATTTTCAAAGGGCGTTTGAAACTGCAAAATCTGCTTATCCGCATAATATAACACATGAATCTTCTGTTTACCGCGGTGTTAAGCAGCAGCTTTTGAATCAGATGATAGAGGAGTTGATCGTCGTTCAAAGAGCAAAAGAGCTGAATATTACGGTTACGGATCAAGAACTTGGGGATGCGGTTGAGAAAATAAAAAGAGATTATCCTGAAGATGAATTTGAGCAGATGCTTCTCGAATATGCAATTTCTTACAAGCTGTGGGAGAAAGGATTAAGAATCCGTTTGATCATGGAAAAAGTCATAACAGAAGACCTGATAAATAATATTGCAGTGACTACAGATGACATGGCAAAATACTACAGTGAACATCTTGAAGGCGGCTCCGGTGATCCATCAAACAAACCGGCTGTTGAAATTGCCGTAAAAAATCTGCGCAATGCAAAAGCGGAATCGGCGTATAAGGTATGGATTAACGAACTGCAGCGCAAATATAATATAGAGATAAACATGAAACAATGGGAGAAAATAATATCATAGTCAACAGAAGGAGCATAATTTCAATAACCATGTATAAAAAAATAATATTGTTTTCCATTGTAATATTCCTTTCAGGAGTTCATGTATATGTCAGATTATGCGGCGCTGAAGTGGTAGACAGGGTTGTGGCTGTGGTCAATGAGGACGTAGTTTCGCTTTCCGAGCTGACGGGAGCGGTTCAGCCTTACGCTGATAAGATAAAGTCGCTCGGTTATTCACTTGAAAAAGAGCGGGAAATGCTTTTCAAGGTGCGCGAAGATATACTTGACCAGATCATTAAACAGAAGCTTACGTACCAGGAGAGCAAAAAATACAAGCTTTCAGTTAGCGAAAAGGAGCTTGATAACTCTATTGAGCGGTTTAAAGAGGCCAATCACTACACGGATGAAGATTTAAGAAGCGCCCTGGCCAAAGACAACATATCGATGGAAGAATATCGTGATAAGGTTAAGGATAATATACTAAGGACAAAACTTCTCAATATCGAAGTTAAATCGAAGATTGTTATAACGAGAGATGATATAAAATCATATTATGAAAACCATAAAAATATGTATCAGAGTGAAAAACGGTATCACCTTCAGAACATGGTAAAGAAAGCCGATTATAGTCTCGGCGCTGATGATAAAAAGGCAATTTTGTTGATAATGGAAGAGATATACAACAGATTAAAAGAAGGGAAGCCGTTTGATCAGGTCAGTCGGGATTACTCCGGCGGTTCGTATGATATTAAGAGCCTGGATTTGGGGACTTTCAAGCCGGATCAATTGTCACAACAGGTAAGGGATGCGATAAAAGGACTTAATTCGGGAGAGTGCACAAAGGTATTTGAAACTGAAATAGGATATCAGATCATTTATATACAGGATATAGAGGAAAAACCCGGTAAATCTCTTGATGAAGCCGCTCCTGAAATAGAGGATATCCTTTTCAGAGAGATACTTGATAAAAAATTTCTGTCATGGATAGATGCGCTGAAACAGAAATCACATATTAAAATCATCAAATAGAGATTTTGATTTTTTCGAAGTCATCAATTTCAGGAAGCTTGATTTGGATATGTTTTCCGGAAAAAATTCATTTTCATTTGGACGATATCTTCAGACTTTCAGAATCGAAAGCGGAAAGAGTATTGAGGATGTGTCGAAGGAAACGAAGATAAGCGTTCATTATCTCATCGCAATAGAGAATGAACAACTTGACCGGCTTCCCCAGGAGGTTTTCGTTAAGGGTTTTTTAAGAGCTTATTCCCGGGCGGTCCATGCGGACGGAAATCAGGCTGTACGGTGTTATCTTGCATGCATCGGAACCGTAGGAAATGCGGCCAAACCCGAAAATGAATCAAAGAAGACAGATTTTCCGTTCTGGAAAAGGATATTTCTGCTTTCCGGGATTTTTTTATTCATAATTATCATATCGGTTTCATCAGTCTCATTTCTTTCCGATAAGCCTGAATCCGATGATAAGAACGACAGGGCGGGTAAGACCGACAAGCGTAGGTCACTTATGAAAGAAAGCGGAAGTACCGATAAGAGAGCGGAAGACAAATCGCAAATTGATCATACAGATTCGGGTAACATCGCGGAAGAACTCTCTTTGGAAATATCGGCTGTAAAGGATACCTGGATGAAGGTAATAATTGATGGACAGAATCTCAGAGAATATTTGTTAAACAGCGGCGATTTGCTGGAATTGAAAGCATCGAAAGGCTATAATCTACTCGTGGGAGATGCCGGTGCAATCAGATTAAACATCAACGGGCGCGCATTGGATATACCAAGGGAAAGCGGCCGTGCCGCAAACATTCAAATTCCATGATGTGACGGATCTGAATGTCTGCTTTACTCTTTTTAACAATTCCGGAATATGATTAAATGCCGAACTTTACATCTTCTGCCATAGTTATTCGGCGAATTGATTTCGGCGACTATGATCTTATTTTAACTTTTTTTACATTGAAAAGGGGTAAGATATCGGCCATTGCAAAATCTGCGAAAAAGAGCACAAAGCGGTTCGGGGGAATCCTCGAATTGTTCTCGGTTTTGGAGATAGTATGCAGTTCCAAGATGGACAGGGATCTTATGATTCTGCAGGAGGCCGATCTTAAAAATTCCTTTTCCGGCATAAGTACGGATTTGAATAGAACTGCATATGCAAGTTACTTTGCCGAACTGGTAAATGAATGGACCGAACCTGGAGCAAGACAGGAAGATCTTTACAGGTTGCTTCGCCATGTTCTTGAACAGATTGATGCAGGAATGATTTCTGGAGAAATATCGAGCATATTATTTCTTATACGGTTTGCCTCGATAGCTGGAATCCGTCCGAATTTATTGAAGTGCAGTATATGCAGACTCGAAACAGACAAAATAAAAGAAGAGCGTGTTGCATTCGATTTTTCAAGGAGCGGCATTATATGCCGAAAATGTGCCGGCAAGTCTATAAGCCGGCTTTCTCTTTCCAAGGGAACCATCAAGCAGCTCCTCTGGGTTGAAAGCGGAGGATTGGAAAAGGCCGGCAAAATTAAATTCACTCCTCAGGCAATAAAAGAAGGGCTGGATTTGATGGAGACATTTACGACTTATCATCTCGGGAAAGAGATGCAAAGCCTCAAATTTTTAAAGCGGATAAGAAAAGAAGACGGACCGTACCAATATTGATGGTTTTGTAAAAAGTCCATCCGAGAGGTATTTTAACAGGTCGATTATATGGCGGATAACTTGAAAGGTATTTTCAAAAACAGACTTATTGAAGCATCTGCGCCCTGCCGTATTGATATGGGAGGAACTCTCGATATAAGCACATTCTATTATCCCCTTATGCATCTTAATCCATGTACTTTCAATATTGCCATCAATTTAAGAACCAGGGTATCCCTTCTTCCGTTTGAAAATAAAATGATCAGGATCTCTTCACGTGGTTTTAAAAGCGCCGTATTTCCCCTTGGGAGCGCTCCGTTCAATCATCCACTCGGCCTTATGTTCGCAATCGCATCATTTTTCAGGGCGGAAGGCCTCCATATTGTGATTGATTCGTCGTCACCGCCAAGAAGCGCTCTGGGCGGATCGTCGGCTGCTGCGATTGCCCTGATTGCCGCGTTTTCAAAAGCTTGTGTAAATGCCGGTAAAAAACCTCTTTCGAAACGGCAAATGGTCCTGATTGCGCACGCAATCGAACAGAGTGTAGCAGGCGTGCCTTGCGGGTTACAGGATCAGCTTGCAGCGGCTTTCGGAGGAGTGAATGCCTGGTATTGGAAGGACGGAACTGACGGCACTCCTTTTGTAAAGAAGAGCGTGATTAAGAAGGAATTTGCAGGGGGTTTCGAAAAAAACCTGATACTGGCATACTGCGGCGTTCCGCACGAATCAAAAAACATCAACAGCAGATGGATCAACCGGTTTGTTTCCGGGAAAAACCGCAATCTATGGGACGATATAGTGATGTGCACCGGTAAATTTGTTGAGGCTGTGTCAAACCGTAATTTTCAGGATGCAGCGTTTTTTATGAATGAAGAGACTGCAATAAGAAGGAAAATGACGCCGGATGTTCTGGATAGTATCGGGCGTATGCTTATAATATCGGCCGTGAAAAATAATTGCGGTGCCAGGTTTACCGGAGCAGGCGGTGGAGGCTGCATATGGGCGATTGGCGAAGCCGGGGATATTGAAAAATTGAAGAAAAAATGGGAATATATCCTTTTAAAAAGAAAAAAAGCCGGCCTGATTGAGGTTAAGCCGGATTATAGAGGCGTGTCGGTAAGAGAAGAATGATTTATATTATATTAAATGAGGTATGAAATATGAATTTTCAAGATGTGATTCTGACTTTACAAAGGTACTGGGCCCGCAGGGGATGCGTTCTGGCTCAATCGTACGATATGGAGGTCGGCGCAGGCACTTTTCATCCTGTAACCCTGCTGAAGGCATTGGGTCCGGAGCCGTGGAATGTCGCCTACGTTCAGCCTTCACGGCGGCCCACAGACGGGCGGTATGGTGAAAATCCGAACAGGCTTCAGCATTACTACCAGTATCAGGTAATACTTAAACCCTCTCCCATGGATGTTCAGCGGCAGTTTCTTATGAGTTTAAAGGCTTTGGGCATAAATCCCCTTGAACATGATATTAGGTTTGTGGAAGATGACTGGGAATCTCCGACATTGGGAGCTTCCGGCCTCGGATGGGAAGTATGGCTTGATGGAATGGAAATAACGCAGTTTACGTATTTTCAGCTTGCCGGAAGCATAGAGCTTCATCCTGTCTCTGTAGAGATAACATACGGTCTGGAACGTATAGCAATGTATCTTCAGGGTGTCGATAATGTCTACGACCTTAAATGGAATGATGTGATCACTTACGGAGATATATACCATCAGCAGGAGGTGGAACAGTCGACTTATAATTTTGAAAAAGCCGATATCAGTTCTCTGTTCGACCTTTTCGCAAAATTTGAAGCAGAGTCATTGCGGATTATAAGGGAATCGCTCGTGCTCCCAGCCTATGAATACTGCTTAAAGTGCTCGCATACCTTCAACCTTCTTGATGCCCGGGGTGCCATCAGTGTTACCGAAAGAACCGGTTACATAGCAAGAATCAGGAATCTCGCGAGGGCCTGTGCAGAAGGGTATCTGAAGCAGCGTGAAGCTATGGATTTTCCGCTGTTAAAAAGAACTGGAACGGGGAAAATATAAATCCCTGAAGCCGGTATGCCAAAGTTGAGTTCTTATCAGGTGTGTCTTGTGTTTATTAATAAACTGAGGTGAATATGGAGACTTTATTGCTTGAAATATGCGCGGAAGAAATTCCTGCCGGTTATATTGAACCTGCGCTGAATGCTCTGTCCGCGATTCTTTTGCAAAAGCTGAAAGAAGAGAGAATTGAATACGGAGAGGCAAAGACTTTTGGAACCCCCAGAAGACTTTCCATTATGGTTACAGGTGTTTCAACCAGACAGGCACCGCTGACCACAGAGGTTACAGGCCCGCCTGAAAAAGCAGGGTTTGACGAAGCCGGTCAGCCAACCATGGCGGGGAAAAAATTTGCCGAGAAGATGGGTATTCCCGTTAAATCGATCCGGGTTAAACAGACTGAAAAAGGAGCATATCTCTGTGCGGTTAAAACCGATCCTGGGCTTGAAAGCAAAGCCGTTTTTAAAAACATGCTCCCGCAGGTTATTTTGGCCATTCCTTTCCCAAAAGTCATGAAATGGGCGGATCTTAATGTGAGATTCGCAAGACCTGTTCACTCGATTTTAGCTCTTTTCGGCAAGCAGGTTATACCTTTTGAACTGGGCAATATAAAAAGTGGTAGGCATACTTTCGGCCACCGTTTTTTGCAT
>JAHJRK010000242.1 GCA_018830925.1 Pseudomonadota bacterium | reverse complement strand
CATATTAATTCGTGGTATTTAAAAAATATTTTTCTCTTTTATTTCAATTAATAAAAGATTTATTGACATAAGAGGTTCTTATCTGGCAGATTTAATATGATTCTACATGATTGACTTTTTCATATAACCTGATCCTGTTTTATCATCTTTTCATCGTACACAATTATCAAGATGAGGTGATTTATGAAAGGAAAAGAAGAAAATTATTTCAATGCATTATACGAAGTGGCGAAAACCGTAAATGCTTCACTGACACCATCTCAGGTCCTTGAAAAAATAGTAACATGTGTTGCCGGAGCAATGAAGGTGAAAGCGTGTTCTCTGAGGCTTCTTGAATCCCGCCGGAAAAAGCTTTTAATGGGAGCACAGTTCGGCCTGTCAAACGGTTATATCCGAAAAGGACCTATTCTTGTTGAAGAAAGCGGCCTTGATAAGAAAGCGCTTAAAGGCAAAACAATCTGGCTTAAAAACGCCCAGACAGGCAAGGATTTCCAGTATAAAGATAAGGCAAAGGCGGAAGAGATCAAGTCGGTGCTTGTAGTCCCGCTGATGGTGGAAAAAAAGGCCATTGGAGTCCTGCGGGTTTATACCAATGAAGAAAGAAAATTCGATTCCGACGAAATAAAGTTTTTGGAGGCTGTCGGAAATTTAAGCGCTATTGCCCTTGAAAAAGCAAGGCTTCACCAGGCTCTTCGCAAGGATTATGATCTACTTGTAGCTCATAAATACCGAATAGATGATAATTGATAAATAAAAGAGGTGATATATGATTCGTGTAGGCATTAACGGTTTCGGCAGGATAGGCCGGCAGGTACTTAAAGCAATTCTTGAAAGACATCCAAAAAAACTTGAGGTCGCGGCAATCAATGATCTTTTTGATGTCGAGACCAACGCCCACCTGTTTAAATACGACACAAATTACGGTCGTTTCAACGGCAATGTCAAAGTAGCAAAAAACAGTATAATCGTTAACGGAAAAACCATAAAGAGCTTCTCATCAAGGGATCCTGCTGATATACCATGGGATGAAGAAGGGATAGATATTGTAATTGAAAGCACCGGGCTTTTTAAAACAGGGCCGAAGGCTTCCGCCCACATTGAAGCCGGAGCAAAGAAAGTTATAATCTCGGCACCAGCCAAAGAAGAGGATCTTACGGTCGTAATGGGCGTCAACCACAAGGAATACCGACCCAAGGATCACCATATTCTTTCAAACGCCTCCTGCACCACGAACTGCCTGGCTCCTCCCGCGCTTGTAATTCACAGGGCTTTCGGCATTGAGAAGGGTTTAATGACCACGATTCACTCATATACCGCAGACCAGCGTCTCATGGACCTTGCCCACAAAGACTTAAGACGCGCCCGTGCGGCAGCAATGAACATAATTCCAACCACAACCGGCGCGGCAAAAGCAGTTGCACTTGTAATTCCTGAGCTTGCAGGACGATTCGACGGATATTCACTGAGAGTCCCTACACCAACAGTCTCGGTTGTCGATTTTGTTGCAATTCTCCAGAAAAAAACTGACACGGAAACTCTGAGGGCTGAACTTAAGAAAGCGGCCGAAACGGAGCTTAAAGGGATTATGGCCTGCGAGGAGGAGCCACTCGTATCCATAGACTTCAAGGGAGATTCAAATTCATCAATAGTGGATATGGAATTTACCCAGGTGCTCGGCGGAAATATGGCAAAGGTTGTGACATGGTATGATAATGAATGGGGCTATTCCTGCAGAGTTGCCGATCTTGCGGCTTATATGGTAGATAAAGGACTGTAGGCCGACGATCAAAAATAACCGTAACATTGGAATGTCGTGAACGGCATAAGGAGCCGCAAGCTGTGACCGGCATAAGGAGCCGTAACAAAATGGTCATAAATGTAATGGTTCTTTTGTAACGGCTCCTAACAAAATGGTCATAAATGTAATACTTATTTCGTAACGGCTCTTAACTGATATAATAAATTGCATAATAACAGCTTAATCGTCGGAATAATTTCAGACACGCACGGGGCTCTTCCTTCTTCCGCATCCAGGGCCCTTTCCTGCGCCGATCTGATTATCCATGCCGGAGACATAGACAAACCGGCAGTTCTTGACAATTTGCAAAAGATTGCTCCTGTTTTCCCTGTAAAAGGAAATATGGACAATGGGAAATGGACAGTCAAAATACCTGATACGGCAGTTATTAATAAAGGCGGGGTATTACTTTATGTGCTCCACAACGTGTCAAACCTTGACCTTGACCCCGCTGCATCCGGATTTAGCGCAGTTATTTCCGGGCACACCCACCGACCGCTTATTGAAGAACATGACGGAGTCCTTTTTATAAACCCGGGAAGCGCAGCACAACCGCGCAGCAATTATCCTCCGTCAATAGTTCTTCTTAAAATTAAAGATAAAAACCTCGAACCCCGGTTCGTCAGCCTCAAATAAATATTAAGGTTCTTCTCCCAAGTACTTGGGAGAAAGAGGTTCAGGATTCTCCGCCTGAGGCGGAAAGGGTTCAAGTGTTTATTTTCTGAAGTTCTGACAGGCTTTTCCTTCACTGGAATCCTTGACCCCCTGAATCCTGGAACCCTCATAGAATCACCACCTCTTCCGGAGATGATCCATAATTACTGGCCTGCTTTAAGTTTTGCCGACCGTATTGAATGTCTTTTATGAGCGGTAAGGACCGTTTTCCTGATGCGGATTGAAAGTGGAGTAACTTCAACCATTTCATCCTCGCGGATGAAATTTATTGCCCGTTCGAGCGTCAGAGGTCTAACCGGAGAAAGGAGGATATTATCGTCTTTTCCAGCCGCCCTCATGTTTGACAGCTTTTTCTCCTTGCACGGATTAACATTAATATCACCTTCTTTGTTATGCTCCCCGACAACCATCCCCTCATAAACTGGATCGCCTGGAACAATCAGAAGAT
>JAHJRK010000025.1 GCA_018830925.1 Pseudomonadota bacterium | reverse complement strand
GCGCCCATATCGTCTTCATTACAGATACTGCTCCATCAGTGATCTTAGCACTTTTACGTAAATAACAACTTTAATGGCTTTGTAAAACTCTATTCGCTAAAATCTTAACCTCATAATTCTCAAAACTCAACTCATTTTTTCCCTTAGGGACCGTTAGTAAGTTTATCGGGGTTACGAAATAACAATTATATTTCTTACCATTTATTTAGGAGCCGTTACAAAATAACCATTATATTTCTTACCATTTTTTACGGCTCCTTATGCCGGTTCACGGCTTACGTCTCCTTATGCCGGTCACGGCATTTGAAGCTCCCTGAAGGAAGCTGCGGGGAATGCGCTTGCTGTTTCGATTCAATGTTACGATTATTTTTGAACAACGGCTTAAAGGGAGACGACTTCCACATCTCCCCAAAATCCCGCATTCTCTCCAATTATAACAACGATTCCCATCACACCTTCAATCATTTTTCCGAAGTCAATGGCATCCTGGATCTCTTTTTTCCCCTTTACCCGGTTCCCTACGGCAGTTGCTGCTGCATCCGCAAGCGGGCATGAATCCGATACAATGCACACTGCATCGGCTTTGCCGAAGCTGAGCGAATGGCCTACGGTTCCGGATGAGGTGCATACGGCTACTGGTTTGTCACGGGAGTCAATACGCAAACCCATCTTGAGGCTTAAGGGAGAACCGGCTGCATATACACCGACAGCAAGTAACTTGTTTGTTTTAAAAAAAATATCACCCCCGTTTTCAACCACAACTTCATTCGTATACGACAAAAGATCCATACCGACGAATTCCGCAACAGCGCCGGCTACGGCAGCCATCGGACCTACACCGGCCTTTCTGCCGGCATCTATCATTTTTCCTACTATCTGCGGGGCAAAATCGTCAGGATGCCAAGGGACAAGCGTTTTTAGAAATTCAGGATAGATGGCGATATATTTTTCTATAAAACCCCTGTGTTTAAGTATCAGATCACGCGTAATTTTTTGAAGCGGCCTTGAGGCATAAATCTGCAGATCCGTCTCCTGTACAACAACATTAAACTGTACCAGATCGTCAATGCCGGTAAAATTCCGGTAAGTTCTCTTTACATGGCCTTTGTCACCCATAAAATTTTTTTATTTTCCCCTGTTGTCGTATTGAGAGCTTTGCATAACTATCTTAATTGGTTGGCGCATGTTATCGGTTTGCCGTTTAGCAAGATCGAGATTCAAACTTCGTCAACGGCAGTCCGCCAGAGATCTTTGGCGGACTCCAATTAGACCTGGACAGCCCCATTCCCATCGTTCTTACATCGTACTTCGAAGTTCGATATTCGATGTTCGGCTTTTTATAATCAGTCCGTTTCAGTAACAGGCCTCATTCCTTCCGGACACTGCCTTAAAAAATACCGGTCAGTCATCCCAGCGATAAAATCCCTCACTATCTCCTCTTTTCTGTGATTTGCAATGTATTCATCGGAAATATCTTTCAGGAAATTGATAAATATCACCGATTCCCTGTTCTCATTTTCTATATCACCAATATACCTTTCGAAAAGTATTCTGAAAAGATCCCTTATAAGAGGCGTATGCCTTTTTATTTCAGGATTCCGGTAAATCCTCTCCAGATTGAATGCCTTGAGAAGCCTCAATGCTTCCGAAACTTCTGAACTGAAAGCGATATGAATATTCTGAAAACTGTTTCGAATAACATCGGTAACCAGGTTGTATATTATCGTTCCGTTAGTATTTCCGAGCACTTTAACGCTTTCTGCCGGAAGATCGGATCTTTTTATCACGTTAAGCCTTATGGCGTCTTCTATATCACGACCGATATAGCTTATCGTATCCGCCATGCGGACAACACATCCTTCAAGAGTCATGGGGATAAGTTTTATGCCGGAATCGTTTTTTTTCATTACGATTTCCTGCTCGAGTTTTTCAAATGTCTTTCCTCTTTCAGGCTGCAGGCTCCGGTTATGAATTTCACCGTCATGACACAGGATACCGTCAAGAGTCTGTAATGAAAGATTCCATCCCTTTCCTTTCCTCTCCACCTTATCCAGAAACTGTACGCTTTGGACATTATGCAGGAAATATCCTATTCCGCTTTCTTCGCAAAGTTCCGACAGGAATCTTTCGCCGTCATGCCCGAAAGGAGTGTGACCGATATCATGGCCGAGAGAAATGGCCTCTATCAGGTCTTCATTCAATCCGAGGAAACGGCCTATTGTTCTTGCTATCTTGGATACAAGCTGAACATGAAGGACCCTGTGTGTTATATGATCATTCTTAATCAGATAAAAAACCTGCGTCTTGTCAATGTATCTTGTATATGCAAGCGAATAGAGTATCCGGTCGACATCGAGGGAAAATTCCTGACGGTATCCGAGATCTCTTTTCTCCTCATATTCACGGCGCGTGCAACCTGAGCTTAAAACCGCAATAGGAGAAAAGTTCTCTTCTTCTCTTTTATTCAAAGCCATTTTTATCAGATCAAGAGCGCTTTCTTCATATTTCGCCATTTTCAATCATCTTCTCCATAAGTTTTATATAATCTATTCCTGCCGCTCTGAAACCTTCCTTCCCGTATTTCATATTAGCTTCAATGACATAAAGCTTCCCGTTATATTCGCATATATCAATCCCGACATCATCCCATCCGCATGAAAGAGCCGTATAAACGGCAAGATCAACAGCGCCCTGTGGAACTGAATCAAGTTTTATTTTTCCACCTGCCGCAACATTGCACTTAAATTCACCCTCTCCGGCAATGCGCCAGTACGCGTGAACAGCTTTTCTTCCGATAACAACGATGCGCAAGTCACGGCTGACAGGTAGGTATTGCTGAATGTAAGCGGTTTTTGTGAGCAGGCAGTACTCTTCAAGCTCATCATTATTTCCGATAAGATAAACGCCTCTTCCCATTGACGACCCCCTCGGAATCTTTCCGACAAAAGGGAATTTAAAATATTTCAGAATATTTTTTTTCTGCACTTTTCCGAAAAATGTTCTCGTAAAAGGATGAGGAATGCCGGCAAGCTGAAAAAGAGTTGTCTGCTTTATCTTGTCCTGAACATATTTATATGTCTGCCGGCTCGGAAACGTCTTTTTGTTCACGGAATCAAAGAGATCGGAATAAAAAGTGGAAGGATAGTATATCTTTCCGGCCTCTCTTATAAGAGCGGCTTCATCAGGAGAATAGTCGAAAAAATTGGGTTTGACGCCCAGAGTAACGACATTTTTGCTATCTTTAAGCCTCGATTCCAAAGCAATGACAGGCATTATTCACCATCCTCAGTCCCTCAATGTTTCGGGGCTCATTACCCATTGTTCCCGGATCACTTAGATCATCTGTGCCTCTGCGCCTGCTATTCACTATCTGCCATTCACTATTCACTGTTCTGCTCCGGAGGATTCAATACAAAAGCCGACCGGGATACCGGCATATCCACCCAGTACCTCTCTATATCGAGCCTCATATAACCGCCTGTATCGTTCGAAACAACAAGTCTTGAAGGAATATGATATTCTTTCACTTTCTTTTCCCCTTCAAAAGTCGCTCTGTAAAGGAGATCTCCTCCCGTGCCGAATATCTCGATCTCTGACACATCCCGGCAATCCCTTCCAAAGTAAATCTTCTCGGCAGCTCCGGACCATTTTTTCTTTAAAATTAGAACACACCTTCCGTTCCCGGAATCGGCGACAGCAGCCGAATCGAATTCATAAACAGGCACTCTTCCGGACAGAAGCAGAATAACATCCTTTATCCTGACCGGCACGGAGATGAAGTTCTCCAGACCGATATCATCAGTATTTTTTTTATAAAATGTGTTATCGGCATGTGAAACATAATATATCCATTCTCCGTCGGCAGCCATGTTTGCGATGGGCCGGCCCAGGATATCGCGCAATGCGAGGGAAATTTTATTCCTATCCTCGGCAACCCATGCAATATCCGCCGAAAGGAGATCCCTGTTCCTGCCCGAAAAAGTCATGCGCCCGGTCCCTTTAAATGTTTTTATATTCCGGTTTTTATCTTTAAGAGCAGATAATAGCCTCTCTGCCTCCGGTTCCAAGGAATCAGGTGTTTGAACAGAGCCAAAGATATTTGTTGTTATTTGATCCGAAAGGCCGGCACATGCTGAAATATACAGGATCGAAAACAGAAGAAGGAAAATACGAACGGGTCTCTTCATATCATATCAGCGCCCTTCACCTGTTATTTCCCGAATCTTTATTTTAATGGCGTCCTGATCCTCTTTCTTATAACGGAGCGAACGGCTGTATGCTTCCAGAGCATTTTTACTGTCTTTCATCTTCATATAGGCATCCCCGAGATGTTCGAGGATAACCGGATCTTCAGGGACAAGAGAGACCGCCCTTTTCAATACCTCCACAGCCTTATCATAAAAACCTTTTTTGAAATATACCCATCCGAGACTGTCTGTTATATATCCGTCGTCCGGTTTATATTTCAAAGCCTCCGTAATCAGATTTTCCGCCTCTTCAAGATTTACCCCCATTTCAGCATAGGTATAACCGAGGTAATTCAGGGCATTTGCATTTTTGGGATCTATCCGGATAACCGCTTTCATCTGTTCAAGAGTTTTCTCCTTTTTGCCCCATTTGTCATAAACAACTCCAAGGCGGAAATAAAACCTGGAATCCTCCCTATCAATTTCTACAGCCTTCAACAGGGCTTTCTCGGCATTTTCGTATTCCTCCAGCTCCTCGTAGAACAAGCCGAGATAGAATAGAAATTCCGGGTTATCAGGCTCCCTTTCAATCACATCTCTGATGAATATAATCGCTTCTTTCAGCTTTCCCTTATTCTGGTAAATAAGAGAAACATGGACTGCCGCATCCGAATAGAACCTGGAATCGTTTTTCACCTCAAGAAAATGCGAAAGGGCCTTATCCTCATTTTTCAATGCGAAAAAGGAAAGCCCTGCAATATGATTCAAATCCGAACTTTCCGGCGCCCCTTTAAGCATATCTTCCAGAATCAGTATC
>JAHJRK010000241.1 GCA_018830925.1 Pseudomonadota bacterium | reverse complement strand
CGTTTCTGAATATCGCCATGGTATGCGTGCCGCAAACCTCCATCAACCGGATCTCTTTTTTGCTCAGATTATTTATCTGTTCAACAATTTTTCGGGAAATCACAGGATCCCTGTATTCGTCTGCATGTTTTATGGTCATATATTACCCGTATATTATGAGTTATGCATATTACCTGACACAGCAGCAGCAATAACCGCCTGGCCGAGAGAAATTCCTCCATCATTTGCCGGAACAAGTTTATGCGAATAAACGTTAAACTTATTTTCTTCAAGGGCTTTGACCATACCGGATAAAAGTATTGAATTCTGGAATACTCCGCCACTTAATGCTACTCTTTGAATATCAGTATCTTTTCTTATTATTTTACACAGCTCCGTAAACAAGCGTATTACTGTTCTGTGAAATTTTCCGCTGATTACAGACGGATGAACGCCATTATGAACGTCCAAAACAATACCTTTAATTATAGGAGCCGTTAAAATTTTATATACCTTATCATCCGATACCCATTCATAATCATAAGTCTCTTCCGTGTTTTCATCGGACAGCATCTCAAGCTCCATTGCCGCCTGCCCTTCAAAACAGACATGGTTTCTTATTCCGATAATAGCGGAAATGCCGTCAAAAAGCCTTCCCAGGCTCGATGTTTCAGGCGAATTGATTTTATTTGAAATCATATCAATAATGAACCTGGTTTTATCTTCACTGGTTGTTTTTATAACAGGAATATCCAAATCCTGCAGGTCTTCGCCGAAAACATCGTAAAGATAACTTACGGCCATTCGCCACGGCTCCTTTATGGCTGCCGCGCTTCCAGGCATCGGGATATACGAGATATGGGCTGCTCTCGTAAAATGGCTCTTTTCGACAACCAGTATCTCTCCCCCCCATATTTTACCATCTTCTCCATAGCCTGTTCCGTCAAAAGATAATCCGATAACTGGGCCATCAATCATATTCTCAGCCATGCAGCCTGCAATATGAGCGTGATGGTGCTGGACCCTGACGATTTTAACATTTTTCTGCGAGAGGGCATATTTTGTGCTCAGATAATCGGGATGAAGATCGCAGGCCACTATCTCAGGATCAACATCAAGGATCCTCTTCATGTGTCGGATGGTAAGCTCAAAGAACTCAAGAGTGGAAAGATTTTCAAGATCGCCTATATGCTGGCTCAAAAACGCCTTATTATTCCTGGTAATACAAACAGTATTTTTTAATTCCGCTCCGCATGCAAGAACAGACTGCATATTTCTGTTCAGAAAAACAGGCGTCGGGACATATCCCCTTGAACGCCTGATGAACCTTGTCTCTCCTGCGGTCCTTTTTACTATTGAGTCATCGCTTCTTAAATAGATATCCCTGTTGTGAGTCAGATAAAAATCGGCAATATCGGAAAACCTGTTGAACGCATCCTCGTTGTCGATTGAAATGGGCTCTTCGCTCCTGTTTCCGCTTGTCATGACAAGGGCTGTAAAATCATGCTGCATGAGAAGGTAATGAAGAGGCGTATAGGGAAGCATTGTCCCGAAATATTTGTTTTTGGGCGATACTTCACGGGAAAGCTGATTCGGTTCTTTCTTTTGCAAAAGGACTATAGGCCGACGATAAGATGATAAAATAGCCTCTTCCCCGGGTTCGATAACGGCAAATTTTTTTATTCTCTCTATGTCAAAGGACATTATTGCAAAGGGTTTTTCTTCCCTCAGTTTTCTTTTTCTAAGCGTGCATACTGCTTTATCATTTTCGGCATCTGCCGCAAGATGAAAACCACCGAGGCCTTTTATCGCAACAATATAACCCTGCTTTAAAAGCCAGGCAGTTTTTTCAACCGGATTTATTCCGTCAATCATTTTTCTGTTGTTGTCATATAGAGTTAAATAAGGACCGCAATCTTGGCATGCGTTCGGCTGAGCATGAAATCTCCTGTTTTCCGGATCATCGTATTCTGCCTGGCATTTGCCGCACATCCTGAAATGTTTCATGGAAGTGTTCGGCCTGTCATAGGGAATGTCGTCTATTATGGAATATCTTGGCCCGCAGTTTGTGCAGTTTATAAACGGATAACTGAATCTCCTGTCGTGAGGGTCGAACAGCTCCTTCAGGCAGTCATCACAAATGCTAACATCAGGCGAGATAAGGACCGACCGGGAAGCATCCGGCCTGCTTCCTGCGATTAAAAAACTATCATGGTTTTTCACCGTTTCAGGATAATCTGAAATATCCGTGATACGGGCGAGCGGCGGGCCGTTTATTTCCAGTTCCCGGCAGAAGGAATCAATCTCTTTAGTAATCCCTTCAACATGTATTGATACTCCGGAGGAGGTGTTTAATACTTCACCTTTCAGGTTATGCCGGTTTGCAAGCTGGTAAACAAAGGGACGGAAACCGACACCCTGCACAATGCCTTCTATTTCGATTCTTCTTGCAGCATAGTCCCTTTGCATTGAAGTCCTTTTTGGAGGGAGCAGCAAATCATCAGGGGGTTGGTTTGCCTTTTTCCGCAAAGGCAAGCGCTTCTCGAAGAACCATAAGGGTTTCCATGGCTGCCTCTTCATCTATCTTTTTTATCGCAAAACCCGCATGCACTATCACGTATTCTCCCACCTTCGGATCCTCCAGAAGAAGCAGACTTGCTGTTCTCTGAACGCCGTCAACATCAATTATGCCGATGTTGTTTTCAATCTTTACAATCTTTGAAGGAATAGCAAGGCACATTATAAACCGCTCCTCTTCTGATAGCCGACTCCAAGACGGTCAAGCTCTTTTAAAACCAT
>JAHJRK010000240.1 GCA_018830925.1 Pseudomonadota bacterium | reverse complement strand
TCGGACGTGTCATAGTCGGTTGATACGGTTTCAGGATTGCAATTGACCATAATCGATTCAAACCCGGCATCTCTGATTGCAAAAGCCGCATGCACACAACAGTAATCGAATTCAATTCCCTGACCGATCCTGTTGGGACCGCCGCCAAGCACCATGATCTTTTTCCTCCCGCTTACACCCACTTTGTCGGGAGCATTATATGTGGAATAGTAATATGCAGCATTTTCAATCCCGCTGACAGGAACAGCCTCCCATGCCTCAACAATGCCGAGTCTTTTTCGCTCCGCCCTGATCTCTTTTTCAGGCCTGCCGAGAATCTTTGCAAGATACCGGTCTGCAAAACCATCTTTCTTGGCCTTGACAAGAAGCTCGTCGGGAAGATGCCGCCCTTTATGTTTCAATATAATCTCCTCCAGATCGACCAACTCCTTCATCTGCTGAATAAACCATGGCTTTATATGAGTAATTTCATATAATTGAGCTATATCGGCTCCCTTGCGAAGCGCTTCATACATGATAAATTGACGTTCGCTTGTCGGTATCCTCAGCATATTCATCAGTTCATCAAGAGATTTTTCATTAAAGTCTTTGGCAAAACCAAGCCCATACCTGTTAATTTCAAGGCTCCGGATTGCTTTCTGGAAAGCCTCCTTGTAGTTTTTTCCGATGCTCATGACTTCTCCGACAGCCTTCATCTGAGTTCCAAGCCGATCCTCCACGCCTTCGAATTTTTCGAATGCCCATCGCGCGAATTTAATTACGACATATTCGCCTGATGGAGTGTACTTATCAAGCGTTCCGTCTCGCCAGTAGGGAATTTCGTCAAGAGTCAACCCGCCTGCAAGAAGCGACGACACTCTTGCTATAGGAAAGCCTGTAGCCTTTGACGCCAGAGCAGATGAGCGGGAGGTGCGAGGATTGATTTCAATCACGACCACCCTGCCCGTCTTCGGATCATGCGCAAACTGTATGTTTGTGCCTCCAATCACCTCAATAGCCTCCACTATCACGTAGGAATACTCCTGAAGGCGCTGCTGAAGTTTCGGATCGATTGTAAGCATAGGCGCCGAACAAAAACTGTCGCCGGTATGGATGCCCATTGCATCTATGTTTTCGATAAAGCAGACGGTAATCATCTGATTCTTCGCATCACGCACCACTTCAAGCTCAAGCTCTTCCCAGCCGAGAACCGATTCCTCAACAAGGATCTGGTGAACAAGGCTTGCGGCCAGGCCACGTGCTGCTACCGTGCGCAATTCTTCAATATTATAAACAAGCCCGCCCCCTGTCCCTCCCATCGTATAAGCAGGGCGTATTACAACCGGATAGCCGAGTTCTTCGGCAACCTTTTCAGCATCCTCGACCTTTTTTACAATTTTGCTTTCCGGCATTTCAATTCCCAGCCGGCTCATCGTGTCCTTGAAAGCCTGCCGGTCTTCGCCGCGTTCGATCGCATCAATATTCACGCCGATAATTTTGACGCCATACTTTTCAAGGACGCCTGCGCGGTGCAGTTCCGATGAAAGATTGAGCCCTGTTTGTCCACCAAGGTTCGGAAGAAGAGCGTCCGGTCTTTCTTTGGTAATTATTTCGGTTATAGTCTTCAGGTTAAGCGGCTCTATATAGGTTATATCCGCCATGCCCGGATCCGTCATGATTGTTGCCGGATTAGAATTGACGAGGACTATTTCATAGCCTAACGAACGCAATGCCTTGCATGCCTGTGTGCCGGAATAATCAAATTCGCAAGCCTGTCCGATAATAATCGGTCCTGAACCTATAATAAGAATTTTGTGGATGTCATCACGCCTGGGCATACTTACTCCTTTTTAATTTACGTTAATTGTTACTATTCAGGTTGTTTAGGCTGTAGACTGTTAGTCTGTAGGCTTTTAGGGATAATTTCTACAGCCTAACAGACTACAGTCTTCAGCCTATCTTTCTTCAAGCTAACTGCCTAAAGCCTATCCACCTGAGCAGTGCTTATTGCGGGCTGATTTAAAAATGTTAGCAATACTAATCGAAATATGTTAGTTTGAGCACCTCTTAAAATCAAGATAAAATTATTACATATTTCAGTCTTGTTTTAATAAAAATATGTGCTAAAAATATCCTGTTTTTTTGTAGAATAATCAATTTTGATGAACTCGTAAAAAGTCGAAATATGTTCACTCAATGAGCTTTTTGGGGATTTTTAAATCACTTCGCTAAATCACAAGAACTCGGGCTAAAGCCCTCAAACAGCTTGTGATTTTTAACACTCAGTGATTCATAAATCTGTTTCCCAAAAATCTCAAATCCGTTCACATATAACTTTTTACGAGAGCGTCAATTTTGATGAATTGATAAAAAGTCTGTATTTCCCAATAAGGTCAGAAAACCACGAAGGATTTATACATATGGGTGGATTGTTCGGCGTAGTATCAAAGGATGACTGTGTAAATGATATTTTTTACGGAACGGATTACCATTCACATCTTGGAACAAAACGAGGAGGTCTTGCGGTTTGGAACAGGAAAGGTTTCGAAAGGGCCATCCACAGCATAGAAAATAGCTATTTCAGATCAAAGTTCGAACCTGAACTTCCGAAATTCAAGGGAAACATGGGAATCGGAGTCATCAGCGACAACGATTCCCAGCCTCTTATCATAGGATCACACCTTGGAACTTTCGCAATAGCTACCGTCGGAAAGCTGAATAATCTTGCTGAGCTCTCTAAAACAGCCTTTAATAAAAAAATGCATTTTTCCGAAACAAGCGGAGGGGAAACCAATCCAACGGAACTTGTTGCCATGCTGATTTGTGAAGAAGACTCTTTTGAAAATGGAATAAAAAGAGCCCAGGAACTCATCAAAGGATCATGTTCAATCCTTCTTCTTACAAATAAAGGCATTTTTGCATCAAGGGACAAATTGGGCAGAACACCTCTTGTTATCGGAAAAAAAGAGGGCTCTTTTGCTGTTGCTTCGGAAAACTGCGCGTTTCCCAACCTGGGCTTCTCAACTGAAACATTCCTCGGCCCGGGTGAAATTGTTTTTCTTACACACGATGCCTGTGTCCGGAAAAAAGAGCCGGAAGACAAAATGCAAATTTGCTCATTCCTGTGGGTATATTATGGCTATCCCGCTTCTGAATATGAAGGAATCAATGTTGAATACGTCCGAAACAGGTGCGGGAGCGCTCTTGCAAAAAATGACAATGTTGCAATCGACTGCGTTGCAGGAATACCCGATTCAGGGATAGGCCACGCAATAGGATATGCCAACGAGAAAAAAGTACCCTATGTGCGACCTTTTGTAAAATATACCCCGACATGGCCAAGGAGCTTTATGCCCCAGAACCAGAAAATGCGGGATCTTGTCGCAAAGATGAAGCTTATTCCCGTTAAAAAACTTATTGAGGGAAAGAAAATTCTTTTCTGCGAGGACTCTATCGTAAGAGGAACACAGCTCAAAGACAATATACAAATTTTATACGACTGCGGTGCGCTTGAGGTTCATATGCGCCCGGCCTGCCCTACCCTTATCTATCCCTGCCTGTTTCTCAACTTCTCCACATCAAGGTCTACGCTCGACCTTGCAGGAAGAAAGGTTATTCTGGAGATTGAAGGGCGTGAGGACAAAAATCTTGCAGAATATGCTACCGCAGACTCCGAAAAAAACCGGCAAATGACGGACAGGATCTGCCGGCATCTGAAACTGACGACCTTAAACTATCAGAAACTCAGGGATCTGATTACTGCAATAGGCCTTCCGAAAGAAAAACTATGCACGCACTGCTGGGACGGAACAAGCTATTTCTGATGACCTCGTAATAATTTATTAATTATCAACTTTTTGGCATAACCGTTTTCAGGCTCTTCCAGACCTGACTTATACCCTCTTTTAAGTCTATATCAGGACACCATCCTGTTTCAGTTCTTATTTTATCTGTATTTAGAATTATCTCCGCAGGATCTATTATTCTAGCTTCTTTATGCACTTTTCTTATTTTCTTTCCTGTTATCTCTTCTGCTATTTGACAGATTGCATTAATAGAATAACCTTTTCCATAGCCTACATTATACCTTACATACTTTTCTTGATTTGCTGATAAGAGGATTTTTTCGCATGCTATAACAAAATCGCGGATATGGAGATAATCTTTCACTATAGACCCGTCGCCCCATATATAAAATTCCGAGTCAATTAATATAGCAGATAAAATTGTCTGTATCAGGCCGAATCCATTTTTATTTCGCTGGCCCGGACCGTAAACATTTGAAGGCCTTATAATTGTCACCTTGTTATTAGTCTGATAGGCAAAGGGGAATAAAAAGTTTTCCAGAGATAACTTGCATGCTCCATGATAGGAAATGGGATTACATGGAGATGTCTCTGAAACAGGATTTGTTTCCGGGTTACCATAAATTGCTCCCCCACTTGAAATAAAAAATATATGCCTGTTCTCAAAATTCTGAAGAGTTTCTATCAGGGCAACAGTAGGAAGCAAATTGTTATATGCTTCAAACAAGGGCGCCTTTATCGTATCGCCTGGAACAGAATCGGCAGCAGCGTGAATAATTACAGGACATTCCTCAACAAGCGGTTCAAGAAGCCTGCCGTTATTTATATTTCCCTCAACATAAAAATAAAATCTGTTCTCATAAGAAGTTTTGGGTGGATTGCGGGCAAGCGAATAAACCTTATGGCCTGCATCGCAGAAGTGTTCGGCAAGCCAAGTTCCTATAAAACCGGTTCCGCCCAATATAAGAATGTTACTTTTCTGCCCTTCGCATAAGTTCTTTATAAGCATTGTGATATCTCTCCGCGGCATTCTCCCATGTTCCGCAAATGTTAAGAATGCTGCTTCTTGCCGATAACCCCATCGATATATTTCCCTCGGGATCCGATAACAGTTTTATTCCTTCGCAAAATTCACCGGCACTTCCTGCAATCCATCCATTTTCCATGTGAACTACAACCTCTTTATGAGAAGAATGAGGTGAAGCAATGACAGGAAGGCCGGAGGCCATGGCCTCAAGAACAACCTGCGGTAACCCCTCACTGTGAGAACTTAATGTGATAAGCCCGCTCGCTCTTTTAAACCACACGTCCCTGATTTCTCCGAGATTAGCCGGGGCATGATATTTAACCCACGATGGCGAACTAATCTTTTCAATTATCGGGCCTATAACATGCAGCTCATCTTCTTCACGGAAACAGCTTTCTCCCCAATCAAAAAGCGGGCCAATTTTATCCTTTGTAATCCTTGTTACAGCAATCCATATTCTTGGATTTGCAACGATGCTGCGATTCATATCATAAAATTCATGGTCAATGCCGAACTTGATCTCCCGCACTTCAGCCGCCATCCCGAAATTCTCTTCAAGAACCGGAATCATCCAGTTGTTGTTTGGCGCCAATATGGCAGGATGCTGTTTAAACACTCTCTTTAGCGCACTCTTTATTCCGGGAATACGGAGAAGGCTTAAATCAGTCCCAAGCACAGAAACAAGAATCGGCTTATTGTTGTCCGGAATGCTTAATGCATTCTGAAGCCAGTTTACATGATATAAATCAGCGCATGAAAATCGTTTATAAACATCTCTTAACCGCAGCAGAAGGCCTGAACCCCACAGGAGAGCTTGTAAGGGGCCGTTACGGACCTTATGTGCTATGCCTCCTTCCACTGACAAATTATCAAGCCATATTTTCTCTTCACCGGAAGCTGCATATTTGACGTTATCAGGCAATTTACCTGGTGGCGCCCATACATGCAAGGCAATATCCCTCTCTGAAAGCCCGCATACCATTCTTTCTATGAAGCGGCCTCTCCAGTCGAGATCATTCTTCGGATATGAAGTTGATACAAAAAGAACTTTCAAGTCTAATCTTTCGAAATCGGTGAGCTGTTTCCTCCCTGCCTTTCGTAGCGCATCTGGCATATCTGTTCGGATATGAGCCCCATCATGGAAATAATGATGGCTGTTGTTATGAGAAGAGCGCTCATATTTGTGAACCGGCCCTGGGTCAGTAATGTGTATATGTAATTCAACAGGCCCAGCACAAAGAGGGCAAAGCTGACCGGAAGAAATATTCTCAAAGGAGAATAGAGAGTGCATATTTTTGCTATGATCATAAAAAACCTCACTCCATCCCTTATCAACTTAATGCTGCTCTTTCCCGTACCTCTTGCCTTTATTTTTATCGGAATAAACTTAAGAGACCATCCGCTTCTTAATACGCTTAGAGTAAGTGTAGTCGGATATGAGTATGTGTTAGGAATAAGAGATAAAAAATTCTTTGCTATCTTTGATTTTACCGCACGAAATCCAGATGTTAGATCCTGAATATAAAATTTTGCGACATATGACGCCAGCCAGTTATATAACTTATTCCCTATGGCACGCCCAACCGATGCCTGATCCTTGACAGATCTTGCGCCGACAACCATATCATAGTCGGGCATAAATTTTAATAATCCGGCTATATCGGCAGGGTTATGCTGACCGTCGGCATCCATGAAAACCAGCACATCGCCCGATGCAACTCTTATTCCGCTTTTTATTGCCGCACCGTTGCCTATATTATAGGGATGGCTGTAAACATTAGCCCCCGCTTTTTTGGCAACTTCAGCGGTA
>JAHJRK010000239.1 GCA_018830925.1 Pseudomonadota bacterium | reverse complement strand
TGGTGATTTGAGCTGTTCGTCGTTTGGAGGTGTATGGCAAATAGCTGGTGTCCATGGGGGCGGTTCGCCCATAATGGAGACCATAGCTATTTTGGCCAACTATGATTTGCAGAAGAAAGAAGATATCGCCAAATTCCTTGCTGGTATAAAAAATCCATCAAAAAATGATTCTGAAATCTTTTCCGGTGAAGAAGATGACCTTAATAAATTCAGGAAATCTGTAGATGCCAAATGACAAGGGTTTTTAATTTTTCCGAGGATACGGTTTTATGATTGATTAAACAAGCTTCACGAAAAATATGAGGTCTGAAAGGATACTTATGAATGTAAAAGATTGTATTGCGGTTGTAACAGGCGGTGCATCAGGATTGGGAGAGGCTACTGTCCGCAGTCTGGCGCATGATGGAGCGCGTGTAGCAATTCTTGATGTCCAGGAAGATAAAGGTGCTGCTCTTGCAAAAGAATTAGGTGAGAACGTTATATTTGTTAAAACAGATATAACTAATGGAGATGATACGCAGGATGCGATAAATAAAATAATTGATTCCTTCGGGGGTATAAGCGTAGTCGTAAATTGTGCCGGTGTAGCTGATCCAGGGAAACTTTTGGGAAAGAAGGGCCCCTTGTCTCTTGCTCATTTCAACAAGGTAATTCAGATAAATCTTGTAGGTACGGTGAATGTGACCAGACTGGCCGCGGACCAAATGATAAAAAATACTCCAAATGAAGATGGCGAAAAGGGTGTTGTTATTAATACTGCATCTGCCGCCGCATATGACGGTCAAATCGGTCAGGTTGCTTATAGCGCGTCCAAAGCGGGGGTGGCAGGCATGACCCTCCCTCTTGCGAGAGAATGTGCGGCTTATGGGATTAGGGTAATGACAATTGCTCCCGGTATTTTTATGACGCCAATGATTGCGGTGATGCCGGAAGCAGTACAAGAATCTCTGAGTAGGATGGTGCCATTTCCGCAACGCCTTGGGAAGCCCACCGAGTATGCTCAGCTGGTCAAACATATTATAGAGAATCCGATGCTCAATGGTGAAGTGATCAGACTTGATGGAGCCATCAGGATGGCGGCAAAATAGACTTGCTTTTGATGGCTATCTCAGACAGATTGACAAGTATGCGCGTATCGTATGTGGAGGAATGAATCGGTTATGAAATACAAAACAATTCTTTACAATAAAGCAGAGGGCATTGGCGCAATCACTCTTAATAGACCAAAGGCCTATAATGCTATAAGTATCGAAATGCTTAAGGAGTTAAATCACGTCCTTTTTGAAATCGAAGAGGATGTTGAGATTAAGGTGGTACTTATTGCAGGCAGCGAAAAATACTTTGCCGTAGGCGCAGATATTACGGAGTTAGGCAGTATCAATTCACCCGCTGATGCTTATGATTTTATAAAACATTTAGATGTGTTTCATAGAATAGAGAGCCTTGATAGGCCTGTGATTGCCGCAATTAGTGGCTTTGCGTTGGGCGGAGGTTGCGAGCTGAGCATGTGTTGCGATATCAGAGTAGCCGCAGAAAATGCAACCTTCGGTCAGCCTGAAATAAAAATCGGAGTAATGCCAGGAGCAGGCGGGACACAGAGACTTCCACGGTTTATTGGTATGTCTAAAGCAAAAGAACTTTTGTATACCGGTGACATGATAGACGCTAATGAGGCATATCGGTTAGGATTGGTGAGTAAAGTGGTTCCTGTAGAATCTTTATTGGATGAGGCACGAGCCTTGGCTTTGAAAATAGCACGTCAGCCTGGCGTCGCTCTCAGGGCAATCAAGCTTGCAGTGAATGGCGGGATAGATATGGACATTAAATCCGCTATAGCGTACGAGGCCCGCTGCTTCGAAATACTTTTTTCTACCAAAGATCAGAAGGAGGGTGTCAGGGCATTTATTGAAAAAAGGAAACCTGCGTTTACAGATAAATGAAAGGATGGGAAACGCATGGACATTATAAGAAGCAATAAGAGAGCGAAAGAGTATCAGAGGTTTTAAACCTGAGACTGTTTCTAAAGAAGTTATGGTTCTTTCGTAAATATAAGGAGGAAAAAATGAGGAGAGTTGCTGTAGTTGGCACAGGGCATACCAGGTTTATGTTCAATTCGCCTAAGACAGAGGTAGAGATGCTTGCTGAAGCGTCGATGGACGCAATAAATGCGTCGCATCTAAAGCCCAAAGATATAAGGGCAATATTTACCGGGAATGTTTTGGGTGATTTTTCCGAAGGACAGGGCATGGTGCAATCTTATCTTGCTAATGATATCGGATGCTTCAATATTCCGGCCAGCAAGTTTGAGGGCGCATGCGCCTCGGCAACGATGGCAATACGGGATGCCTATATGTGGGTCGCATCCGGTTTTTATGATATCGTTCTGGTTGGTGGCACAGAAAAGGCAACGGCCATGGGTACACCCTTAGCAACGCGGACGTTTGCCATGTTCGGCGACAGCCGGTATGAGTACCCGGCAGGTTTCACCTTCCCTGCATTTTTTGCTATGGAAGCACATCTCTATTCAAAAAAATACAACGTACCATTAGAAAGGCTTAAGGAGCAGATGGCACTGGTATCAGTTCAATCCCACCACTACGGTATGAAGAACCCGCATGCGCAATTTCATAAGGAGATAACTGTGGATAAGGTATTGAGTGGATTTATGGTTACCTCGCCTTTGCAGTTATTGGATTGCTGTCCTTTTTCTGATGGGGCAGCTGCAGTTGTCTTGGCTTCGGAAGATGTGGCTAAGAGGCTTACCGATAAACCTGTTTATATTGCCGGTGTTGGCCAGGCCTCATCGGGGAAGATGAGCTCACAATATAAATATCTGCCAAGATTGAGGGCTCGGGAATTGGCGGTTAAACAGGCTTATGAAATGGCCGGGTTAGGTCCGGAAGACATTGATGTTTGCGAACTTCACGATTGCTTCAGTATTGCAAGCATCATTGCGGTAGAAGGTCTTGGGTTTGCCGAGTTTGGCAAAGGTGGTGAACTTTGGGAAAAAGGTGAAACGAAAACAGGTGGAAAAATACCTGTAAACATTTCCGGAGGATTAAAAGCCAAAGGTCATCCCATAGGAGCTACCGGGGCGTCTCAGCTCCATGAAATCACGCGTCAATTACGCGGTGAGCTTGTGGATGAGGGGAGACAGGTAGCGGGGGCCAAGGTAGGACTGGTGGATACGTTAGGTGGAGATGGTGTAATTGTTAATCTGATCCTCAAGACTGACTGATAATTTTAAGGAGGTGAACAAGATGGAATATAAGCTTGATTTTAGGACTTATAGTGATGCTCTCAAGAAGAATAAGCTATTGGGGCTCAAGTGCAATGATTGCGGGACCTTTACATGCCCACCAAAGATGACCTGTCAGGAATGTGCCGGCACTGATCTGGAGATTGTTGAATTGAGTGGCAATGGGGAAATTGTAACCTTTACCCAGACTTTTGTGGCTCCCCAGGGACGAGAGTGCGAAGCTCCCTACACCATTGTGATGGTTGAACTTGATGAAGGTCCATGGACAATGGGTAACCTGATCGATATTGCTCCCGATAAGATTAACATGGAATTGATCGGAAGGAAGGTAAGATTAGGACACAAAGTCTTCCCAGGAGATACATACTCCGATGGTGAAGCTGCAAGGCCCCTGTTTAGCTTTCAGATATAGAAAATCAAGGAGGAGGTAATTTATGTCAGGCAGATATTCGGAGTTTCACCAGCCAGCATGTCCGCCGGTACAATGTCCGGTTTTATTCGTGAAGACGTTTCAGATGCCGTGCCTTTTTCTGGTTATAACTCAACTTTCGGGTTTAAGGTTTTGTAATAATCAAATTGTTCTTTGACAAACCAACACACTGCCAGGCTGTTTCTACTACTGCGTCAAAAAAGGCGGCAGCCGTTTTCTCGCAAAAGGTACCGAGTTTTCGCAAAGGGCTTCTGGAAAGCAGAAATTTGCAGCCCTATTGGAATGTTAGAATTGGGAATCTCAAAACCTATCTGAATTAAGGCGTCACAATGCCCTCTAAATAGGACAGAATAGCGTGATCTCTTTTGCCTCGGATATTCTATCCGACACCTTACCTTCTTTCGTCAACAACCCTCAATAATCCCTTCTGTAACATTTTCTAATGAGGCAACAGGACTGAAGCAGGCCGTTTACCCAGAAAGCTTGCTTTTCCCCTGAATCTTTCATAAGGGGTTTTGTCATTCAAGGAGGCGCGAGGCCTGCCGTAGTTATGAAAATTTTTCAATTACGCTGATGTCAAGATGTTTGATTGGCAGTTAAACATTAACGTTTTTTATATTAAGGATACCTTGCCTTTCCAAAATCTGATATGATAGAGACAAAGCCAAAGGAGATTCTAAACAGGATGGTTCCAGTTTTTACAGGTCTTGAAAATTTTATTGATTCCCCCCCGGCTTTTATTCGCGATAAACGCTTGGGACTTCTGTGTAACCCGGCTTCAGTTGACCGAAATTTTAACCATGCTCGCGAATTGATAAACTTTAAATTACCCGGA
>JAHJRK010000238.1 GCA_018830925.1 Pseudomonadota bacterium | reverse complement strand
TTCGTTTTTTATATTGCCACCCCGAAGGGATTTGAGTACCAGTTCATAATGTGTTGCGTGATCATCCGTCAGTCATCTCCGAGAGCCTTCATCCTTCGGATCATGTTGTTGTAATAGATAAAGCAAAACATATGCCATGCCTCTTTTTCTCTGGTTATATTTGTCATCCGCAGCAATCGCGGCGTCTTTGTTGACAGTATCAATTAATTATTTTCAATCTGTTACGCGCTAATTTGCCCGAATTCTTTTCGGCGTAATAAATTACGGGACGTTTCAGGTTACCGGGAAGTGAAAGTCTCTTTTGCCGGGCCGCTGCTAAAATTTTTTACACTATGTAAAGAAGAATCCTCGACATCCGAAAGGGGCTCGTGAATTGATAAATTATCCTGTTTCACGCTGGTTTCAACCTTGAGCCGGTATTTTTCGATTTTGGTCTGGATGGTCGGTCTGGAAAGACCAAGGAGTTTGGCGGCGATGCTTTTGTTGCCGCCTGTGATTTCGAGTGCCTCCCCGATAACGGCGCTGTAGAAATGGTCATTCAAATAATCAAACATGTTCTCGAATTTCTTCGAAAGGAGAACCCTGCGGATCCATTGCCGTGTTATCTCTCCGGGATACCCCTCTTCGGCGCTCTCATGCGCTCCATTTTTCTTTTCTATGGCATGGGTGATATCTTCCGGACGAATGGGACAGCCTCGGCTGAAAATCAGGGCCTTTTGTATGGCGTTGGACAGTTCACGGACGTTGCCGGACCAGTTGTACCGGCTGACGATCTCCTTGGCCTCCAGGGTCATTCCCGGGTTATCCAAGTTCATATCCCTGGAAAATCGGGCAAGAAAATGATCGATAAGACGCGGTATATCCTGCAAGCGTTCCCGCAGGGGAGGAAGCTTAATGGTGACCACTTTCAAGCGATAATAGAGATCTTCCCGAAAAGATCCGTCCGCAATGGCGGATTCAAGATCCCGGCTGGTAGCCGCGATAATGCGAACATTGACCGGAATGGTTTCATGCCCGCCGAGACGCTCGAAACTCTTCTCCTCGAGCAGACGAAGAATTTTGGGTTGCAGACTTAAGGGCATATCGCCTATTTCATCCAGAAAGATCGTTCCCCTGTGGGCCTTTTCGATTCGCCCGAAGCGTCGGCTCAACGCCCCGGTGAAGGTCCCCTTTTCGTATCCGAAAAGCTCGCTTTCGAGCAAGTTTTCAGGGATGGTCACGCAGTTGATTACCAGAAAGGGTTCGCTTGCTCTGAGACTGTGCTGATAAAGGGCGCGGGCTACGAGTTCCTTTCCCGTTCCGGATTCACCCCGGATGAGTACCGTCGCGTCGGTGGGGGCTACCCGTCCAATGGTTTTGTAGAGTTCCTGCATGACCTTGCACTGCCCGATGATGATCTCGGAAGAGGTTGTCTTGGGAACGACATCCATCTCCACGCGGGAGCGCGCAAGGCGACCTGCTTCCACTGCCTGATCAATAACTGTGAGCATGTCGGGGATATCAAAGGGCTTGGTGATATAGTCAAAGGCCCCCAGTTTCATCGCCTCAATCGCCCTCTCGGTGGTGCTGAAGGCTGTCATAATAATCCCCGTGAGCTTGGGAGACATTTCGCGCATGGCCCGAAATGTCTCCAGTCCGTTCATCCCCGGAAGGTTCACATCCAGAATAACCAGATCTACTCTGGCCGATCGTATTATAGCGACGCCCTCTTCACCGCTGGAAGCCGTCAATATGGTATACACCTCATCGGATAAAAGCTTTTCAAAGCTCCGTTTCAACTGTTGATCATCGTCAACAATAAGAATTGTAGCCATTATCTATCACCTTTTCGGTTATCCGCCTTTGATTAACATCATTCTTTCATAGGCATTCTCTATAGCGGAAACAAGTGTTTCCACAGGGCACGGTTTGAGAAGAAGTTCCGTGGCGCCCATTTTCAGTACTTCGGTGATGTGTTCGATATCCATGTGGCCGGTTAAGATTATCACCGGAGTCATAACGTCCTTATCCCGGATTGCTTTCAGGGTCGTTACACCGTCAATCCCCGGCATCTTGAGATCAAGCACGATAACGTCGAACATTTCGGTAGAAAGAATGTCGATGGCCTCGGCTCCGCTGTGAGTCGATTTGATCACCATCTCTCTTTTTCGCAAGACCTTGGTCAGGGATTCTACAAAAAGCTTCTCGTCGTCAATCAGAAAAACACGTTTTAAATTGGACATCGTATCACTCGCCGAATACAGTTGTTGATTCTTACAGTTGGAATCTGAACGTCCATCTCTCACATTTATAATCTGCTGGTATCACATAGTTTTTTTATGGGGAATTCAGGCGCCAGAATTCAGAATGTAAAGCGGAAAAATCCCTATTTATTCTGACTTCCGGATGCTGACTCCTGACTCCTGCCGTCACAAGTCACTCCCTTTCTATCTGTATCAGTTTTCTCTGGTAGGCTTCGCTCACCTTTTCCTGGAGATCGTCAATCCTTACCGGTTTCATTAAATAATCAAAAGCCCCCTGTTGCATGCCCTCAATTCCTGATTCAACAGAGCCATGACCTGTAAGTATGACTACTTCCACAAGAGGCGCAATTTTCCTGATCTCTTTCAATGTGGCTATGCCATCCATCCCCGGCATCTTCATATCAAGAATGATGACGTCGAACTCCTTTTCTCCGACCGTTTTGACGGCATCAGCACCGTTATATACCACTACGACATCATATCCTCTTTTTGACAGAAGCTTAAGAAGATTGTCGGCAAAAGCCACCTCATCGTCAACGAGTAGAATTCTAGGTCTTTTCATTTTTAGCTCCACATTTTTATATGGAAAAGCGGGGCTGTGTAATTACCTCGTCCCTGTTTTCCTGCGCGTTGTCAGGAGGACTGAAAGGAAGAAAAATAGTAAACTGAGTCCCCTTGCCTACGGTACTTTGAACCGAAATGTCCCCGCCCAATCCCTTGATAGTGCTGTAAGTTATAGAAAGCCCCAATCCGGTCCCCTTTCCCACCTCTTTCGTGGTAAAAAAAGGGTCGAATATTTTTTCCATGTTCTCAGGAGAAATACCCGTACCTGTATCGCCGACGGTTATCTCCACCCCATGGCGGCGGCTGTCGGTTCGGGTTCCAATACTGATCATTCCATAAGGTTTTCCCTCATGAGCGTCGAAAGCGTTGTTGATAAGGTTTATAAACACCTGCTGCAGCAGGGAAGGGTCCGAGCGGAAAGAAGGGATATCTTTTTCCAGGTCGAGCGCAAAATGAATCCCCATCCCCTTTGCTTTTCCATCCATAAGCCGGATCACTTCTTCAAGGAAAGCATTCAGATTTACCGTATCACTTTGAGACTTGTTCCGACGTGAATATTTGAGGAGGTTCTGGGTTATGAGACTGCAACGATTGACCTGGGATTCCGTCTGAGACAGAGAGGCGATCAATTCGGTTTTGACGTCATCGTTAAGGCTGGATGTCTCCGAGATCGTGTCCCTCATGACCTGGCTTTCAGTCAGAATGATGGCCAGGGGATTATTGATCTCGTGGGCCACTCCGGCC
>JAHJRK010000237.1 GCA_018830925.1 Pseudomonadota bacterium | reverse complement strand
GACATGCTATTTTCAAAGAATACAAGGCGACACGCCCTCCCATGCCTGAAGATCTGCAGGTGCAGATACCCTATATAAAGGAGATAACAAGGGCATTTAACCTTACCGTAATTGAAATGCCCGGGTATGAAGCGGACGATCTTATAGGGACTTTTGCGCGCCTGGCGGAGGAGTCGGGCTTTTCCGTAGTAATGGTGACGGGTGACAAAGACTTTTTCCAGCTTGTGACCGATAAATCCGTTATCTGGGATCCGATGAAAGATAAGACAACCGATTTGAATTCCTTCAGAAAAGAATTCGGACTTGAGCCGAAACAGATGATAGATGTCATGGGGCTTTCAGGAGACACTTCGGATAATGTTCCGGGGGTGCCCGGCATAGGACCAAAGACCGCTCTTGATCTGATAAAAACTTTCGGGAACATGAAGAATCTCTATGACAATCTCGTTTCCGTCACCAAAAAAAAGCAGCATGAAAACCTGATTCATTTTAAAGAGCAGGCTTTTTTAAGCAGGCGGCTTGTCGAAATAGATACAAGGGTCCCTGTCGATTTTGACATAGATTCGTTTCGTTATAAAAATCCGGACAATCAGAGATTATCAGAGCTATTTCAGGAGCTGGAGTTCAGGCAGCTTCAGCAGAGTGTATCCGGCCATTCGGATCTTTCGGAAAAAGAATACAAGCTGATTCCTGATATGGAAACACTTTCAGCGGTAATTTCAAGGCTCGAATCGGCAGACCATTTTGCCCTTGACACAGAAACGACATCTGAAGACCCGATGAAAGCAGAACTGGTTGGAATTTCATTTTCATTAAAACCCCACGAGGCTTTTTATATACCGCTTGCCCATTACTACGAAGGTGTGCCCGAACAGCCTGACCGGAATGAAGTGCTCCTTAAACTTAAAAGCGTTTTTGAAAATCCTGCCATAAAAAAGATAGGCCAGAATATAAAGTATGACTGGGTCGTATTGAAACGGCATGGAGCCGAGCTTGCCGGAGTCTCCTTTGATACGATGGTTGCGTCCTATCTTATAAATCCCTCCAAACGCGCGCACAACCTTGATCAGATAGCGCTCGATTTTCTGGACCACAAAAAAATCACCTTTGAAGAGACGGTGGGAAAGAAAAAGCCGGATTCCGGTTTCGCTGGTGTTCCTGTAGAAAAGGCCGTATCTTATGCCTGTGAAGATGCCGACATCACCCTTATGGCCCATGATGTTCTCTTGCCGAAGCTTTCGGATATCGGGGTAAAGGATCTTTTTGAGAATGTTGAAATGCCGCTTATTCCCGTTCTTATGAAGATGGAGATGAAAGGCATATTTGTCGACACGCAAAGGCTTCGCGAGCTTTCCAAACATTTTGAGACGCAGATAGAAGAGCTTGAAGGCAGGATCTATTCGCTTGCAGGCATGACTTTCAACATAAAATCGCCGCAGCAGCTGGGAGAAGTTCTTTTTGAAAAATTGTCGCTTCCCGTTATGAAGAAGACAAAAAAAAAGACGGGCTATTCAACCGATGTGGATGTGCTTACACAGCTTGCTTCAAGGCATGAAATGCCGGCGCTTATATTAAGACACAGAACACTTGCCAAATTAAAATCAACATACGCAGATGCCCTGATAGAAATGATGAATCCGGCAACCGGGCGTGTGCATACATCATATAACCAGACCGTCACTGCGACAGGACGGCTCAGCAGTTCCAACCCGAACCTGCAGAATATTCCGGTAAAAACTGATGAGGGAAAAGAGATAAGAAGCGCTTTCATACCTCAAAAGGGATGGCACCTTCTTTCAGCCGATTATTCCCAGATTGAACTCAGAATACTTGCCCACTGCTCTGATGACGAAATCCTTATAAAGGCTTTTTCGGAAGATGAGGATATTCATACGAGAACGGCAACCGAGGTATTCCAGGTTTTTCCTGAATTTATAACGCCGGAGCTTCGAAGGCAGGCAAAGATAATAAATTTCAGCATCATATACGGAATGGGCGCTTTCAGCCTTTCAAAAGAGCTTGGGATCAGCCAGAAGATGGCCCAGACCTACATCGAGAATTATTTTAAAAGATACAAAGGCGTGAAAGAATTTATTGACCGGACAAAAAAAGAGGCTTTCGAGAACAAAAAAACCAGCACACTTCTCGGGCGTATCAGGCTTCTTACCGATATAGACAGTTCCAATAAAATTGTACAGGCGGCGGCGGAACGCATTGCCGTCAACACTCCGATACAGGGAACGGCGGCTGATCTTATAAAGGTTGCGATGATAAATATTGACAGGGCGATTGATGAAAGAGGCTTGAAGACCGCGATGCTGCTCTCTGTTCACGATGAGCTTGTTTTTGAAGTGCCGCCCGAAGAGCTTGACGCGGTAAGCCGGCTTGTGAAAGACATCATGGAAGGAGTATGGAATCTCAAAGTTCCTCTCAAGGTAAATATTTCATCAGGCAGGAACTGGTCGGAAGCACATTGATATAGAAGTCAGGAGACAGAATGAAAAGGATGCCAGCTAAAAATTTTCAAGATTTAGGTGAGTAAATTGCTGGAGGCATATACCGCTTCTATTCTGAATTCTGACTTTTAACTCCTAACTTCTGAATTCTG
>JAHJRK010000236.1 GCA_018830925.1 Pseudomonadota bacterium | reverse complement strand
CCCTCAAAGAAGAATCTATCGTAGCAGGCTGTGTTGCTGCCATGAAAGAAGAATATTCATCTCGATGGGCGGACAAGACTCGTCCATATGAAGGCATCCCGGAACTGCTTAACGCTTTAAGCTCTTCCGGAGTGAGGCTTTCAATCCTTTCAAACAAGCCGCATGAGCCCACCGGGATTGTAGTATCGAAGATGCTTTCAGGCTGGAAATTTGAAATGGTTGTCGGGGTTAGGGACGGAGTTCCAAGGAAACCCGATCCCGCTGCCGCCATATCGATCGCGGAGAGTCTTGGGATTGTGCCTGATGAATTCCTTTATCTGGGGGATACGAACACGGATATGAAAACGGCTGTCGCGGCAGCATGTTTCCGGCTGGTGCTCTATGGGGATTCAGGACTGCCGATGAACTTATTGAGACGGGGGCGCGCATCCTTGTCAGGCATCCCGCCGATCTTCTGGATTTTATCTGAAAAGGAAAGTAAAATGATCCCGCTTGAGAAAATAAAAAAAGCTGCAAAGCTTATCGGGGAGATGGTTGTAAGAACTCCCCTTGTCCACTCTCCCGCCCTGAGCAGGATGTTCGGAGGAGATATATTCTTAAAGCTTGAAAACCTGCAGAAAACAGGCTCATTTAAAATAAGGGGAGCGGCCAACAGGATCTTGTCGGGCATTGATAAGTTAGGGCCTTCAGGTGTTGTTGCGGCATCTGCCGGTAACCATGCCCAGGGGGTTGCCCTTGCGGCGAAAAAGGCTGGGGTGCCTGCGACTATCGTTATGCCTGAATGGGCATCAATAACAAAGCAGGAAGCAACCCGCGCGTACGGTGGCGAGGTTATAGTTTCAGGCCGCAGCCTTGTTGAGAGTCTTGAAAAGGCAAGGGAGCTTGCAAAGGAGGGACGGACTTTTATCCATCCTTTTGATGACCGGAGAATTATTGCTGGGCAGGGGACGGTAGCCATTGAGATTTTCGAGGATCTGAGCGATGCGGACATGATAATCGTTCCTGTGGGCGGAGGGGGTCTTATTTCAGGGATTGCATCAGCTTCAAAGGCTATACGGCCTGAAACAAAAATTATTGGAATACAGTCCTTCGCGTGCCCTTCGGCAGATGAATCGCTGAAAAAGGGGAAGGCGGTCATGGTTGCTCCCTCTCTTTCCATCGCCGACGGGATCAATGTCAGGAAACCCGGCAAGTTAAATTTCAGGATAATGCAGAAATGTGTGGACGACATCGGGCTTGTTAAAGAAGAAGATATTGCGGCAGCGGTGCTTATGCTTCTTGAGCGGAATAAAATACTTGCGGAAGGAGCAGGAGCGGTTCCTCTGGCTGCCCTTATGAGCGGGGCGGTCAGGGTCAAAAAAGGCAGCAAAACGGTGCTTGTCGTAAGCGGTGGAAATCTGGACAGCCCACTTCTCGGGCGTATAGTAAGCCGAGGTCTCTCAAACAGCGGGCGCATAATGCGCTTTGTGGTTCGACTCGATGATGTTCCCGGGGCGCTTTCCGGGCTTCTTGCGCTTGTGGCTTCTTTAAAGGCAAATGTCCTCCATATAATGCATCACCGGGGTGCTCGGAAAGTACCCATTTACAGCACTCTGGTCGAGCTTGAGATCGAGACGAGAGGGCCCGGTCATGTGGATGAGATAACCGGGAAACTGAAAGACGCTGGATATGATGTTGAGATATGAGGAGTGAAGAGTGAGCAAAGGCGATAATAAAGACCCAGGTTTTTGGGTTATAGTTTCTGGTCTCTGTTTAAAAGGGAAAAACCAGAAACAACAAACCGGAAACCAAATCTTTATAGTAATCGGACAAAAAGGGACGTTATGCAAGGGTCTTTAAAGATTTCCGGCTGTTGCGAGAAGAGCTTTGTTTAATGCCATCTGATATTCCACCTGCATTAAGTCATGGTGCCCTTTTTCGAAAGGCACATATACAAGGGTAAAATCTTCAGGGGTTATCCGGACATCCGGGAGTAAAGGAAAATAGTTTTTTTTCGGTTTTATGAAACCCGCAATGACGGTTTTAAAACTTTCAATTGCTTTGGAAACAGGGAGGGTAACGGGGTGCATTGTGCCCGCAGGCACAATGCCTTTTATCTCATTATCGGGCTGTGCAAGCGTCATGTGCGTCGCAAGACGGATGAAATGCTGCGCCCGGACTTTGAATGCCGGGATCCAGAACTTAAAACTTATATCTTTCCATCCAGACTGAACTACTTTCGGGAGATTGGCTATTTTTGCAAGGTCTGCATATGAATCAAGGGCTATTCCAGAAATACCGGCTCTTATCAGCCAGAATGGAAGGAATAAACAATCTTTGTCTGACTCCGGAATGCAGCCGAAATTGATTTTCCCGAATTTTTTGCCGGCAGGCTGCCATGCAGAATTGCAGTTTTTGCACAAAAGGATGAGAGAGTCCCTTTCCCCAGCCAGATCCCATCCGCAGGCCGGACATATCGCCGGTATAAAGCTGATTGTCCAGTCGGGCTTTCCGGCCCTGAAAATATTAAGGTCAAAATCTCCCGGAAGTGCTGTCGAAACAGGTTTGTTGAGCACGGCATCCCAGAGTTTTTCTTTTACATAAAACGGCGAGTAGATAATGCTTGTTGTTTCTCCTATGAATGATTGAATGACAGGCCCCCCCGCTCCTTTGTCTGAAAACCGCTTTTTTGCGATGCTGACTATATCGCACGGAGAAAGGTTCGGTTTTATAAATATTCCCGTAGTCTCAGGGAGAGCGAATCTAAGCTTCAGAGTTTGGGATCGGAATCCGAGGGATACGGGGAATATTTCCGATTCTGTTCCTTGGTGGCTTATGTCTATAAACCTGTAGATGGTCTCTGCGGGGTTGCTTGAAAACAGGGTTCCCTTGAATCGCCAGTACGGGAAATAGACGACAGGTTTCCCGGCTGAATCAGGGGGGTAGGGGAGTACATAGCGGAAATAGCCATTTTCAGGAAGAAAAGATTTGACCCTGCAGAAAGGGCACGCAAAAAGACGGTCTGTCTCTTCCAGGACTGCCGGTGCGCCGCACTGGTGGCATTTATGCTCTATGCTGATATTAAAGCTTTTCACCGCACATATTGCAGAAGACCGATTCAGTCAGGTTTTTGCCCCCGCATTTGACACAGAATATAGGCTTTTCTTTTTCTCCGGCGGGATGACCGCAGCGGGGGCAGAAGTTGGAATTAGGGGTAAGATTCTTTCCGCAGCTTCCGCACCGGACGAAGACAAGCTGCTGATGCCCGCAGGAGGGGCAGAATTTTGCGTCTGAAGCAACCGGATTGCCGCATTCCGGGCAATTCACGACTTCTTTTGCGCCCGCTTTGCCGGATTCGTTTTCACCAGGGGCAAAGTATTTTGCGAACATCGCAGGCATCATAATTCCGAGGGCTGCACCCATGCCTCCCGAAGCGCCTTCCGATTCCGAAGCCTTTTCCATAGCCATCGCGGCTTTCAGTTGCATTAGTTTATTCATGTCATCAAAGAGGCCGATGCGGCTCCGGTCATCAATAGCCTGTTGCACTTCGGGCGGTGGAGTGATTGAGTTGATATAAATATCGGCAAGACCGAGTCCGAAGCGGCCGAAATCGGTTTTAAGGCGATTTGCCAGTCCTTCCGCAATATCTTCGTACTTCGCCGGCAGGTTCAGTATGGAATCGAGAGCCTCTCCCATGTAGTCGTTGAATCTCGATACGATCACGCTGTTTAAATATTCTTCAATTTCAGCGGTTGTGAATATACCCTGGGTTCCGACCATGCTGTTTATAAAAAGAACAGGCTGCACGACCTGCATGTTGAATATTCCGAAAGCTCTCAGCCTCACGAGGCCAAGCTGAGAATCTTTGAATGCCACAGGGTCTCTTGTTCCCCACTTGAGGTTTGTGAAGACCTTGAGGTTTACAAAGTAGACTTCAGCCCGAAGCGGGCTGGACATGCCCCACGGAATGCTTGCTAATTTTGTGAGCACCGGGATATTGGCAGTCTTCAGCGTATGGCGTCCAGGGCCGAAGGCGTCTATAGCTTTCCCCTTGTAAAAAAATACCCCGGCCTGGCTTTGCCTTACGGTCATCTGGGCGCCGTATTTAATCTCTCCGGAGCCTTTTTCAGGAATACGGTGGACAAGCTCCCTGCCTGTTTCATCGAACCATTCCAGATTTTCCAGAAAAAAGACGTTGTCTGTTCCCATCCATTCTACTCCTTTATTTGCTTTCAGCTTCTTTCAGAAAATATTTTTCATACAGCCTGTTCTCAATGAAAAGGCTGTAAATATCAGGATCAATATGGTTGTCATTTTTCATCCTGCTCATTATTTCGAGAGCCTGGGAAAGAAGCATCGGCTTTTTATAAGGCCTGTCCTTTGCGGTCAAGGCTTCGAAGATATCGGCAACAGCTATTATACGCGACTGCAGCGGCATATTCTTTGCGGTAAGGGCTCTCGGGTATCCTGAGCCGTCCAGCTTTTCATGGTGCCCGGAAGCATACTCCGGTACGTTAATGAGCTTTCGCGGGAATGGAAGATGCGTCAATATTTTAAAGGTGACAGCCGCATGGTTTTCAATTATCCTGCGCTCCATATCCGTGATGGAACCTTTGCGTACCAGCAGGTTTTCGAGCTCTTCCCCGGTAAGATACGCGTGTTCGCCGTCAGACATCTTGTATCTTCTTGTTGCAATATCTTTAATCCTTTTTGTGTTTTCATCGGTTAAAAACTCTCCTGGAATATTGCAGGCCTTTACAATTTGCAGGTCTTTTTCAAGATCTTCCAGTTTTTCCGAAAGTTCCGAATCGAGGCGTTTGATTTCCTCATCGCCCGAACCCTTTTGAATAAGATTAAGCTTTTTTGCGAGGTATTCGTTTTCGATTATTTTTGCGATGAGGCTGAATCTAGTCTCTATAAGATTGATGCGGTCAAAGATCGTTTGAAGTTTTGTTCTCTTGTCTATCACATATTCGGGAGTTGTTATTTTACCCACGTCATGCATCCATGCAGCGATGCGTATTTCTTCCATCTCATAATCATTAAATACGATGTCATTAAACGGAGGACTCTTTGTTTCATTGATTTTATCCGCTATCATCATGGATAAATCAACCACCCTGTTGATATGGCCGCCGGTGTATGGGGACTTTTCGTCGATTGCCGTTGCTATGCTTTTGATAAAGGCATAAAAGAGGTTTTTTAAATCCTGTATGAGCTGTGTGTTCGTCAATGCAACAGCCGCCTGGGAAGCAAGGGAAGCAATCTCATCTACATATTCATTAGAGAATCCGATGATCTCTCCTGTTTCAGGATTTTTTGCGTTAAGAAGCTGAAGTACCCCGATTATATCATTCTCGTGGTTCCTTAACGGGATAACCAGCATTGATTTTGAGCGGTAGCCTGTTGTTGCGTCGTATTTTTTCGGACCTGTGAAATCAAAACCTTCAGCTTCATATACATCCGGAATGTTAACAACCTCTCCTGATATGGCGACATGTGACGATACGTTCGAATGATTAGGGTTTCCGTATTTGTAAAGAGGAACACTGGGCAGATCGATCTCAACACCGCTGGTTCCGCCCATCCTGACATTCATCGTATCGTTCTGCATTATCATGAAGCAAAGATGTTTGTTTTCCTTGTCTGTGATGTAGAGTGTTCCTGCATCGGCATTCGACATGGCTCTTGCCTCGAGAACGATCATCTCGAGGAGCCTGTTGATATCTTTTACACAGGAGAGCGCAAGGCCGATCTGGGCGCCCTGCTTTATGTGTTTTATCTGGGCTTCAGCATAATCTTTTACCTCGGACAGAACCGATTTTAATAGCTTATCGAGCCTTTTGTCATGGGATAATCTTTCAATGCCGGTATCCGTGGTTATGCCACCATCGCCGGGTTTGGATGAAAAGGGCATATTAAAACTCCATACTGTAAGAGGTTCAATCCTTTTAAAAAATATCCTGTTGTGATAGATATAGTCAAGAATATTTATTCGGCTGATTTTAATTCGGAAGAGAAATATGTATTGATTTAAAGGCAGGAAAAGAAATAAAAATATAAAATTTGAGATTTGTTAAGGGGTTATCACAAATGAAATTTAAAGAAATATATGAAATATTGAAGTTTCATCTTATAAAACTTCCATTTATATACCTCTTGATATTGTCAGGATATATTCTGGAATTTATTGTGGAGTTTCCATATCTTATTGTATGCAGATTTAGCGGGAAGCCTGGGAAAAAGCAATAGGAACAGGTGGCTTTTCTATCCGGATGATTTTATTATCCATATTAAAACCGGCAGAAGAAATATCACTGCAAGCATGATGAGCCCCGGGAGTGATAAATAGGGTTTGTGCCAGGGTTCTTTCCTGATGGTACTCATTTTGATTTCATCCCGAAACCATCTTCCAAGCATTGTAGCGGCTGTAAAAACAGCAACCAGTTTTATAACTGTAGCGATTCCCTGCACAGCTTCTCCTTTTAAAATCCTTATGAACAATAATCCCGTTAATTCGGATTGAAAAACTGTAAAATTATGATAGAGTG
>JAHJRK010000582.1 GCA_018830925.1 Pseudomonadota bacterium | reverse complement strand
GGCGCGAATAAAATCGAATGTCAATCCGATGTTTTTCTTGACGATTTCATCTTTTCTCATTTTCTTAACCCTCTGATATACCTTTCCTTATACCATTGCCAGCGATCTTTGATGTCTTGTTCCGCATACTGCAAAGCATCATTCAAATTTGCTATCGAAAGCGGCTGTTTCTCCGTCTTGCCTTTCGGTAGTATCACGTCTCGATGAAGGAATCCATGCGCACAATCGTAACGAACTATCTCTCTCCAGGCACCGGCAATATTGGCTTCATATTGCACCATGATATTGACTACTTGACCCTTTTCTGTAGCGATGCGAATTCTCAGGCGGTCATTTCCGTCAACACTGACGGTCTTTATGAATTCCTTACTTTTCAAGTTCTTCTCTTTTGGGGTCAGGTCTTTAAATTTAGCGTTTTTTTTGAGTTAAATTACTTCTAACATAGCTTGACTGTCTATGTCAAGGTGGCGAATCCGTACAAGGACGCGAAGTTTTTTGCCCGAACCGGGTGCCGGCCCAAAGAGAACGGCCGCCTTCGGTTCGCCCAAATATGCCAATAAAATAATGGAATAGCGGCAAGTGCTGAGGACTGAGTAAGAAACAGATCTGACATACGGGTTGCATATTACGATTTACGGATATTGAGGACAAAAATTTAAGGTCAGTATACTTCTTCGTGGGTCCCAATCGTTTCCAGAAAAACAGCTTCCTGTTCTTTAAACTTTCCAAATCTGAATACTATTCTGAGGTCGTACCCCGCGCTACATGCCCAGGACCCTGCAAGTTTTCCCTTTAATTTATGTGTTTTAAGTTTGGGATGAAGGGCATTTTCAGATAGCTGCTCTAAAGCTAACCGAATATTCTCAGCATCTTGAGGTCGTTTTTTAATTACCGCTCTGGCGCACGAACAAACGCTGATGATCTTATCAGTAAGCGTTTCAAGACAACAACTCATTCATCAGTTCATCCGGCGTCACCGGCTTGCACTGACCGGCTTCATATTCTTTTTTTGCTTCCCTGATTTCCTGAGCAAGTTCATTCCGGCGCCTTTCAATGATTCTTTTTGTAAGGATATCCCTCAAAGATTCCTGGTCAGCGATCGGCAAATTGTCTGCAGCTTCAAGAATTTCACCGAAAGGAAGTGTATTTTCCATCTGATTCATTGCTCCTATGATTAGTTAATTATTTAAAATAATATGGCAATGGATATTAATGTAACTCAACTTTATTGAAATATCAAACCGATAAAAAATAATTGTTTTGAGTTTTGAACTTGAACCGCCAAGGTGAAATGCTATCAGCCAAGAGTTGATACGGCTCCGCCTTCTCGGTTACAGGGCGAAATCGAGGATAACTGTTTAATTATAATGAAACTTTGTTTAAATAAAAAGCCAACCGGCTTTGTTTACCACAGGTACATGAATTTCTCTTTTGGGATGCCGGTATTTTCTGTTACTGTTTGGATGCCTTCGGCGTTGGCATCAAAGAGGAGGATCATGTCAAAGCTTTCCGGCTTGTATTGTTTGAGTTCTTCCCATTTCAAACAGGTGCCTGTCAGTACAAGCTGCAATGAATTCTTTTTGATAATCGCATCCACAAAGGAATAAACGATTTCAGGTCCGACAAAAATGGCTCGTGAATGGCCCGACTTAACAATTAAGGCTAGTTTTTCATATAGTTTTGTTTGTAATTGATAATATTCCTCTAATTTTGAGACAACAAAATTGACTGCCGCCTTTGATTTGATCTCAATCCCCTTTGGCGTTAAAAGGTAAGCGTAAACTGCCTTGTTAGGACTTTTGTGAAAGGCCCTGATCTTGATCAGCCCCTTTTCCAAAAAGCTTTGCAGGACGTAGTTGACCTGCCCCAGACTTACACCGGATTCTCTTGCAAGTTGTCGCTGGGTGAGGTTATCCCTTTGATCTATTTTATCTAATACACGGAAAACATTTTCAGAAAGATCCATTTTTTCTCTCCGCGATAACGCAGGCCCTTGGGTTCGGCATCCGCAAACCCTGTAATCACCAGAACAGGTTAAGGCCAATTGGTTCAATATTGAACTGGTATTATTAACGACAAAGCAATTCGAATGTCAAGGAAAATTAATTTAGATATTCAACAAGTTACACCCACCTCAAAAATTTTGATATGCCAAAGGGGATTGGCTGCTGGAAGGAGCTTTAGCGGCGAGACCTTTGCACAACTATCCGAAAATTCTTTTTCAGCAACTTCCGTAGATCCGCTATTGATCAGGTGTATTGAGAAGATAAAGGTTGAAAAACCTCGTTAATTCGGTAATATGGGTTTGACGCAAGCAACCAAAAACCGTAACCAACGAGGTTAAAAGAG
>JAHJRK010000235.1 GCA_018830925.1 Pseudomonadota bacterium | reverse complement strand
CGCCGTCGGAAAATACCACCATGAACCTGGGCTCGTTAGCCGGCATCGTCCGGATGAGTTCGAGGCCGGCCAGCATCCCCTCGTTCAGCACGGTGGTCTGTGTCATTCCGTCCCGGTAGATTTCGTGAACGAAGTTCCTTAACTCACCGGGGTTGTTTGACTTGAAGGTCCTTACGCGCAGGTCACGGCCTCCCATGGTCATCTTCTCCTTACCACTGAAGACCACGATCTGCACCTGGTCGATCGGACGCACGATTTTCAGCAACTCGTCCACTCCGGCGAGCAGCGGCTTGACGGCGCTGCGATGGCTCATGGAATCGGAGTTATCAAGGACCATGACGATATTGCGCGGCACATCCAGGCTATTCGCAATCAATTGAGCCGAGATGATTCTTGCGGTCCTCCCGCTAGCTGTAACGACAAAGTCGTCTTTTGTCATACCGATTATAGGTCTATTTGCAGCATCACTGACAGAGAGCTGAACCATGCCATCGTTGAGCTGCCGTTCCAAGGTCACTATAGCTCCAGGTTTGCCTGCCCTCACCTGCAACTCTGATTCACCGGCCGCGAAAGCCTGGCTGACAAGCAGCAGGCCTATCAACAGAATAAACAACCATCTGGTTCGTCTTCCAACGTTATGCCATATCCGGTCTGCAAACCGAAGGCGGATACTGCCAACAACGATCGATTCAGTATGAATAGTTTTTAAGTCTGTCATAATTTATTTCTCCTTATGTAATTTTCTTATTTGGTGGTAATAATTTTCCGAATTTTCCCCGTGCATTGGCATTGGTCTGTTCACGATATCCGCCAAAGCCACGTCAAACGTTTGCCGGTTTATCAGCATATATTCTTTAATGATCTCCTCCCGATATTTTTTATATGATGAAAAAACTTATTCCCGGCAGCAGGAGTGATGAAGGCGGATGGGGACTTCCCATTTCAGATCTTCCGCTTAGTGCTGCTTAGGGACCTAAAAATGCAACCATCAGTACCGTTAGCGCCACCTTCCTGAGCTTTACGGCTATCTTTTCACCGGTGCCTTCGGCTTCCAACTTATGTAGTGCAGCCGTCTTGTTAAGTTCACCCTGTCTTACTAATTTATTTTTTTTGATTTTCCCGATATCCACATTCTTAACATAGTGAATTATATTCGACCAAATCGCATGAAACCCATATCCGCCATAGACCATTTCTCTGATGGCTTCATCTTTTGACCATCCTTGTTCCACAATTCGATACATCGCACTCATAACTCCTGTTCGGTCTGCTCCGTGTTGGCAGTGGATAAGAAACGGTCCACTTTCTTTCTTCCTAATAATCCTTAAAACTCGAATGACGTCCTCGTCTTCGATATGCCAGGTTTTGACGCTTAACTCTTCGTCCAATAACCCTGTGCCTCTTATTTCATCAGTGTCAGAATGGAAGGCACGAAGGTTTATTATAGTTTTTATGCCTAATTTTTTTAAATTTTTCATACCCTGCTTTGTCGGCTGCGCACTTCTGTATAGGTTATCGTTTATTTTATATAAATTACCGACTCCCGACAATTGTACAGGAACTGCCCATTCCGAAGGCCGATCCAACTCCCCTGCTAAAGCAGGTGCACAAATAATAAAAATAATAAGCAGAAGTGTTAATATCCTTTTTATCATAGTCCTTATTTCAGGCACTTACAGTCCTTTTGGATTTCATTAAAAATCACTCCGCTAGCGTATCAAGCACCTTCAGGGAAATATTGGCAAGCAGCGGAGATATTAACCCTCCCTGCTGAGTTGTCGTTTCTATCCCTATTTCTACTTAAAGGCATGAACGGCATCATTCACAGCTTTCGTCAGCTTGCCCTTCGTATCGTGAAACGCTTCTTTCCCCAGCTCAGTCAACTCATTTACCTTATCCTCCATTTCTCCGGCCTTCTCCTTCGAGGAGGACTCGAGGTGCTTCAACTGCTTGACCGCCGCTTCATAGGCATTGCCACTCTTTTTCAGCGTCGCCTCGTATTCCTTTTTGACCTTTGTAACCAATTTATCCGCTTTTCTGTTAATATCCTCCCGTGTCTCCCGGCCGCTTTTCGGCGCATAGAGGATGCCGATCGCAGCGCCAATGAGCCCCCCAAGAAAAATACCTTTTATAAAACCTTCGATCTGATTTGACATGATTTTACCTCCCCATTTTACCTATTCTCTTTTTCTCTTTTAAGATATCCGCTGACTTTACATCTTCTCTTCACCTTTCGGATTTGCTCGTCAACAACACTACTACAACTCATATCAAAAACAACGTAATAGTATGATTCACATACAAGGATAGCTTTGAATATCTCCCATTACCCATGCCAGACCATTTAACCAGGGGTTATGCAAAGGTCTCACATTGTGATGGAACTTTGGGAGAGGCCGATATCACGGCGGCTTATATCCTGGCATATCTTTTTGTCAGGGCTACTATTTCTTGATGTCTTCTACTGCCTTATCGATTTTCTTGCCGGCGCGTTCCACCGGGCCCTCTTGGCAGCCCAATAGACAAACAATCAGGGCGATTGTCGTCAACACAGCAAAGATACTCTTACCATTTTTCATCATTTTTTAATCTCCTTTTACGAATGGATGAACATACCTTAAATCTTACTCATAGGATTGTGCAGTGATTCACAATCCTACAAGAGAAGAGCCTCAATTTGAACTTGGTAGATGATAAGGGGCAAGGTCACCTAAACCATGTGTGCCGACTTTTCTCAGCTTCCCCCGTCATCTTTCTGGCTTGGGTTACGATAGACTGTATCTTTTCTCCTAATTCGGGGTTCGTTTTATTAAGATTTTTCATATTCTCACTAAATTACATCTCCAAGACCCGGATGCTCGCTGCCATTGCCCGTGGCATTTATAAAATGTATAATCAGACTAATAATTACTACACATATTCCTAATAAGAAACTAAACAAAAAGATCAACCACATCTACATCTCCTTTAAATTATGATAAGATTTTGCTTTTGCATTAAAATATTTTGAGAAGTGACCCCTACTTTCGTCTCCTCCAATAATAACCGCCACCCCCGCCGAACAATAGGATCAACAATACGATGACGGTGATGAGCGTTGTAGAACTCATGGCATTTTCCTCCCTTTACTTTGCAGTGATCATACAGTCTCTACTTCCTCAAAACATTTTTGACCTGACCGATCTTTTCCTGAACTTTGCCGGCTATCTTCTCACCGGCGCCTTCGGCTTCTAACTCTGGATTATCATTTAGTTCCCGGGCTATCTCCTTAGCCGCCCAGATTACCTCAGATTGAACGAAAGGCAACCGACCCGAAGCAACCCCGTTAGTGATGAAAAAAGAAAGGTGGAAAAAAGATACTGATGCCCGGCGGTGGGGGCGGCACAAAAATGACCGGCGGTGGAAGCGGCGCGTAGATGACCGGCGGCGAAACATAAACTCGTTTCTTGTAGCCATTACGCCGATATACACGCCTGCCATGCACATAGCGATCATTGTCATTCCCGCGTCCTCTTTGATCGTAACGGCCGTTGTCATGTTTTTCCGTACGTCTATTGTCATTTTTGCTGAGGGCAGGCGTCACGTCTATACTGCCTACCATTGCGGTTAAAGCAATCCCCAGCATAATCTTGTCAAATATGGATCTAAAATTCCATATACTTGATGTTTTCATAAAGTCACTCCATTCTTGGATCGATTCCAATCGCCTGTTTGGCGTCAATCTTTAATTGTACAAGATTACAATTTATTTCCTCCCGGACTTTCCATATTTTCCTGTCCGGAATGTCGTATCGGTAATATTCTTCTGTTCATCCGTCAGGCTGGCATAGAACGCCTCAAATGGCGGGATGAGCTTCATCATTTGATCTAAATGGGCTTCGGTAATTTGACTGTGGAATTTCATATGCTCGACAGCGTTCATAGGCTTAGTGTTTTCAGCCCTGTCCCTGTTAAGGGCATCCATCTCTTTCGCGTTTTCCCGCATCACCTGGGTAAGGTTATTCCATAATTCTTTCTGGGCCCCGGTAATCTTTAGCGTGCCTTGAAGCTCTTTAATCTGGTTCTCAGTATAGTCGACAGCAGAGGTTCTTACAAATTCCGTCGATTTCTTTTTGCCTGCAATGGTCATCCGGTTATTTACGCGCTTCACACCGTTTATGTCGTTGACGAGTTTGGTAACCAGGGCCTTTTCGGCAGCGTTATCGGCCTTGCCATATAACGTAACCACACCCGCGGTCGTCTCGGCTTTGGTGTTTTGGGCACTGGTCGAGCGATGGAACAGCAACGACATCTTGACTTGGCCGGTGATGGATGCGTCATCCATCGATTCGCTCACATCATTCATCTTTTCACCCATCGTTGTTTGGCCTGGCTTCATTGCGGCAGTTAACACTGTCATCTCATTTTTTACCGTTTTGACGCCATCCACATCCCTGGCGTATTCGGTCGTCAGCTGCTTTTGCGCCTTGCTTGATGCTTCGCCGCGCAAGGTGACGATTCCATTGTTGACCTGAACCTTGGTATTGATGCCGTTCACGTTCCGATGGTACAAGAGAGTGGCTTTCACTTTCTCACCGACCCACGCATCCGAGTTTGGGGTGGGAGACGCACCTTTGACCTCCAGCCTGTTGTCCACGCTTTTGACCCCGGGCAGTCCCGCTACGGTCTCCCTGGCCAATCCTTTGCGGGATTCTTCTAAGACGATCCCGGTCAAGGTGACGGCGCCATCTTTGGACTGGATTTTGATATCATCATCTTTGAGGTAGGTCTTGAACACATAAGACTGCTTTGCGGATGATTCGATGCGGTCATCCGTCTCGGATGCGAACAGACGGTCGTTGATTAAAAACAAAGAGGCCGCAATTACTATCAGCGCTAAGCGATACATTGTTTTTTTCATGGTACTTTTTCCTTTTTTTGGAATATTGTTTTTGTAGTCCCCAGAATACTTTCTCCGGGCAATTTATTTATCCACTGCTTTTTATAATTCAATTGTTGTGCCAGGTTTCCAACACTCAGGGTCACATCACCCATGATTCTGATTTTTAAGAATAATCAGTTTAAAAAACATTTACGGAGCTGTCATTAACAGCCACATAAAAAGGGTCATATTTAACCGGTGGTCATATATGACCCTTTTCCCGGTTTCTTTGGTTTTATGGGTGGCAAAAGATAGGGGCAGATTGAAAGTTATAACCGATGTTTTCCTAGCGACTGCATCGTAATTGCTTTTGAGAAAACCATCTGGTTACAATTGAAGCTCCCCGCAGTAATCCGCTTAAGGCGGACTGAGGCGGATTCGACCGTAGGGAAGTCTATTAAAAATTCGCTCGCTGTTTCGGTTCAGAGCGGCGCCGACGAGGAAAAAACTTGAATGTGCGGAGATGTTTGATTCCCGGGGGATCGATAAAAGAGATACAGGCAGAAACGATTTAAGGCTTCGTGAGCATATCCCCTCTGGAGCTGTCCGGGTTTAATGGGCAGATCTGCTGCCGTTGCCAGGAAAAAGGAAAAAATTCCGGCGGTACGCATCAGTCCAATATTGGTAATAAGCGGGAAACTTTCCATATATTGTCGTATTATCGATGTATTAACGGTATTGATTGTTACCATGGAAATCAAGAAATAATTTACACAAGATCCCAAAATAAAGCTTATAGTTTCAAGCTCCACCCCCTGAGCTCTTCAATGATGTTTTATGTTTCATTTGCTCAAAGGCAAGTTTAAATAATGAGAGCGTTCTTTAATTTACAGGATATCTAAGAAACTTCAGAAGTAAAGGATGTACTGCAAGACCCTTTAAAAGGCTAACTTTCTAATATCTTTAATTAATTGGATAATGAAATTTATTATTTTCTAATTGACAGGGCGGAAAGAGAATGGCCCCAAGTCTTCTTTGTTGAGTTGTTGGGGCCTAACCCGGGAAAGTATAGAAACGCATAATTTCATGGACGCCCGCTGCCCCCCGTTGACGATCGGATCTGCTTGCGACGTAAAGCTTCCGTGCGATATGCCTGCAGAGGACACGTGGCTTTTGATCCCTCATTTCTCCCGTTTTACTTATACTTTGATGAACATCCCCGACTCGCACAGGCTGAAATAACTCCAAGTGATGGGGGCAAGATTTCCCGATAATATATTACCGGATATTTTTCAAGTTTAATTGTTTAATACGTCCCCTATATGGACCCGGTTTTCAGCTATGTTCCAATTCGCAATCGTTTCAATCCACGCGCCCACGCGGGGCGCGACTATATCTCTCCATGCCGCTCATGATTATATTATGTTTCAATCCACGCGCCCACGCGGGGCGCGACGCCAAGTTTGGGGGAAGGAATGGGGCGGAGGGCCGTTTCAATCCACGCGCCCACGCGGGGCGCGACCTCCTTGAATGCCTCCATGCTTGCGAAACAATGCGTTTCAATCCACGCGCCCACGCGGGGCGCGACGCATATTGCCGCTCATAACATAAGCCATCAGCCAGTTTCAATCCACGCGCCCACGCGGGGCGCGACCTTGCGGGACCGCCGCGGTGTCCGTCACCGGCTGTGTTTCAATCCACGCGCCCACGCGGGGCGCGACGTTTTGTCGTGTGATGATTCCGGGATGTCCTG
>JAHJRK010000234.1 GCA_018830925.1 Pseudomonadota bacterium | reverse complement strand
TCGAAAGAAGTAAGCCCGGTCAATCCTTTGTAGTTTCTGATTCCGGCAAGCTCATTTCTGACCGAACCCGGAACCCGGACATTCGGCATGGATAGCGTCTGAAACAACATCATGGCGGTATCATAAGCTACGGCTTCAATAAATTCCGGTTCTTCCCCGTATTTTTCTACGAAAGAATTTACGAACTCTCTCATTTTCTCCGAATCGTTTTCACCATTAAAGCCTTCCGGTATTATGGCCCAATCCTCCAGAAATTGGCCGGCCATTTCAATCATCTTCTGCGAATGCCACAGGTTTGTGCCCAGCAGATAAACATCTCTTATATCGAGATATGCAAACTGGGGAATAATAAGCCCGGCTTTTGTGGGCGAATCGGGAATAAAAACGGCTTCAAAGTCAACCGGCAATACTGTGTATGTTTTTTGCTGTTTATCATCCGTGCGGAATTCATTTATATTGCTTCCGGAAACAATCCGGTTTCCTGCAAGCATTTTTATTGAATCGGTAAAATCCATCAGGGCCGGATCATACGATTCCACTCTGATTATTTTTCCGCCGTTAGCTATGACTTCATCCTGAAAAAGTTTCATGAAAGTTGTGCCGTAATTTTCTCTGGGATATAAAATTGCAAATGTTTTAATGCCCTTCTGAATTACCGCATATTCCACAAGGGATCTTACCTGCATTTCAGGCATCAGGAAGTTTCTGAAAACAAAATCACCGGTTGCGGTTATATTCTCCTTCTGAGTAAGAAGAATAATCGGGACGTTTTCCGCCTGAGCCTTATTTGCCGCAGAAACGGATTCGGCTGACCCCATAGGGCCGATGATTGCCGATACATTCTCCTTTATCAATTCATCCACGGCGGCTGCAGCCTTTTCCGGGTTCGATTCGGTATCTCTGATGACAATGTTAAAAGTATGCCCAGTCTTATTTGAAAAATTGTCAAGAGCAAGATTCGCTCCTTTCAGCGCCTTGTTGCCAAAAACATTGAATGCGCCGGTTAACGGAAGCAGGCATCCTACAGTATGAAATTTGCTGCCTGCTTTGGAGTATATTTCCTGCAAAAGGATTCTTGCCTCACCTCCATTTATATGAGCCGGCATTTTTTCCGTAAAATCATGCAGAATATCCGCAGCCTCATTGTATTTTTTATTTTCGTAATAACGCAATCCAAGCTGATACTGCAGGTACCCTTTCAAAGTGTCGTCTTTTATGCTTTCAATAAGGGATATAATATCGTCTATTCCAAGTCGCGCCATTGAATCTTTAAGCTTTATATCGACTATCTCCCTTTCACGGTTCGTGCTTTTTAATCCGGCCTTGAAATATGAGATTACTGCATCTGAAGGATGCTTCGCAGCGATCTGGGCATCTCCGGACAGAATGTATATTTTTGAGATATGATAATCAGAAAGATTTTCGGTGAGTATCCCGGTTGAATAATTTACAGCCTCTTCTAAAAGCCCATCCTTCAGATATCCTTCTATTATCTTTATTTTTACATCGGGGGCGTAATTGCTTTCCGGATAATTACTGATAAGGCGCATATATATGTTTCTCGCCTTTTCACTTTCACCCAGTGTGTCGTGAATTGCACCTATCCGCATGAAAGCGGCCGGAATGAGATGGCTTCCAGGGAATTGAGCGATATATTGATTATATGTTTCAAGCGCCACGTCATAATTTCTTGCGTTGAAGAGATTTTCAGCTTTTGAAAAGAGATTTTCACCGGATACGTCATGACCTTGAACGCTTACGACTTTGGTTTTAGGAATACAGGCAAGCAAACTAATTAAAATCATAACGTAAATCAATTTAGATAGCTTCATTTCTCACGTTTCCTCATATTTTCTTTGAAGTTTACAATACTTTTATTTATTGTCAAATCTTTATTATGAGACCTTTGCATAACATCCTATCGGAGGCCATGTTCGTGCCTCCATACCCAGACACGGCAAATGCGCATTATTTGAAGCTCTCTATTATATGAACCGTTTAAGTACAAAACATGTTGAACTTAAACTGTTTTGGGTTTAACATGCAGAATGTATATTAGAGGTCTTCATTAAGGCTGAACAGAAAAAGCGGGCGTATTTTTTGCTGCTTACAGCAGGAAGCTTCAATTCATGTCAAAGAGAGGAGGGATGATACATGAACAAAATCAAATTATTGTCGTTCCTGATAGTGTTGCTGTTTTCCGTTCCGGTATCCGCGGAATTTTACAGATATATCGGTAAAGACGGAAGAGTTAATTATACGGATGATTTCAGTAAAGTTCCCAAGGAACAAAGATCTGCTGTAAAAGGATATGTCGGATATGAAAAAAATGATGTCGGTGTGCCTGAAATAAAGAATGAGCCTGGAGAACAGTCTGGATCAGAAGAAGCTGTTCAAGAGGAAAAACCGGAGAAAGAGCAGGTTCGGACCGGAAATTATGAAGCGGATAAAAACAGCCTGGATAAAAAGCAGCAGGAGATGGACAAGGAGTTTAAGGAGCTGACAAAAGAAAAAAATGAGACAGATATACTTAAAGGGAAAGTCAAGACAAGGCCGGAATCGGTAGATTACAATACAAGAATTCAGGCTCTGAATGAAAAAATAAAAAATTATTCGGAAAAAAGAAAAACTTTTGAAGCCGAAGCCGAAGCATATAACGCTAACGTTGAAAATACGATGAAGAAAGATCTGGAAAGGTATAATAAAGATAAAAAGGCGTCAGGGGAGAGTAAATAAGGGTCGAGAGGTCGATGGACAAAGCCACAGAGGCGCAAAGTGGAATGGCGTGAGGCGTAAGGCGTAAGTCAAAAGACGGAAGATATAAAATGCAAGATGTTCGCCTGAGGCGGAAAACTTGTGACTTGAAACATGCAACTAACACACAACATTTTTTTATAACCACAAACTATGAACTCAAACGGATGAGGATATAAGTGCTCTTGATATTATTTTTTTTAACGGCCGGGATGGCAGCCGGATACTTTCTCAGGAAAAGAAGCGTAATTATCAAACTTGCCGATAAGGTGACAACAGGGGCGATATGTCTTCTTCTGTTTTTACTCGGGCTTTCAGTCGGAGGAAATGAAATAATTATAAACTCTTTCGCAAAGCTTGGGGCCCAGGCTTTGGTGCTGAATGCAGGAGCTGTTTCAGGGAGTGTCATGCTTTCATATTTTGTTTACGTTTACGTTTTTGGGAGAAGAGGGAAATGAGAGTAAGCTTCTGTATCGTTTTCTTTTTTTCAGCCGGCATTCTCTGCGGATTTTATTCCCTCGTTCCTTCCGCGATGAACAATTCCGCGCTTTCTCTTTATGCCCTGAACCTTCTTCTGTTTCTTGTAGGTATCGGCATCGGAGGAAACAATACGGCATGGGAGATGATAAAGAGAAACAACGCGAAGATTCTTCTGGTTCCGGTATCCATTATTTTCGGCACGTTGCTCGGATCGGCGCTCTTGTCCTTCTGGCTCAAGGAAATTACTTTAAGAGATTCACTCGCGGTTGTTTCAGGGTTCGGATACTACAGCCTTTCCAGCATAATAATTACCAGGCTGGAAGGCGAAGCGCTCGGTGTACTCGCTCTTTTATCAAATATTTTCAGGGAAATCTCGACGCTCCTCCTGACTCCCCTGCTTGTAAAATATTTCGGACGCCTGGCCCCCATCGCGTCAGGAGGAGCGACATCGATGGATACAACTCTTCCCGTAATAATCAGATTCACCGGAAAGGAATACGGGATAATCTCGATATTCAGCGGTATTGTTCTTACACTTGTAGCCCCTTTTCTGATCACCTTTATACTGGCATAGGCATAAAACGGTCATATAAAC
>JAHJRK010000233.1 GCA_018830925.1 Pseudomonadota bacterium | reverse complement strand
TTCAGCATCTTTTCGGACTGAAAGAGGCGGAACTCTTTTTTGACATAAGCGTCCATCTGGGCACGCTTGTTGCCGTCTTCATCTTTTTCCGGCAGGATATTTATGCTATTATTCTTTCAGTTTTACGCTACTGTAAAATGGCCTTTAAAACCGGCTCTTTTGTTCCTTCAAATCAAGATTCCGACTTAAGACTCGCTTTATTGATTATCACAGGATCAATCCCAACAGCTGTAATCGGTCTTCTTTTTCACAAAATTGCAGATCAGCTATTTTCATCAGTCCTCATTGCGGGCTCCATGCTCATTTTAACCGGAGTTATTTTATTTTTCACACGTTTTGCTGGATGCTCAAAAAAGGAGATCTCCGATTTTTCAACGAAGGATTCTTTGATTATAGGAATTTCCCAGGGCCTTGCAATAATGCCCGGGTTATCCAGATCAGGTACAACCATAGCAACTGGCTTGTTTCTCGGATTAAATCATGAAACAGCGGCAAGATATTCGTTTCTTCTTTCAATACCTGCTATACTCGGCGCATCCTTACTGAGCTTCGGTGATCTTTCCGGCAGCGCAACTGTTCCGATAAAGCCAGCCTTTACAGGCGCTGTTGCCTCCTGTATTGCAGGATATTTTGCGCTCAGTTTGCTGTTTTACATCGTGAGGCGGGGCCGGCTGCACTATTTTTCACCGTATTGCATAGCGGTCGGAATATTTTCTTTAATCATCGGGCTATAGGAAAGGAGAGAGAATCATGAATCCCGGAATCTTCAGAGAATACGACATAAGGGGAGTAACGGATAAGGACCTTACGGAAGAAGATGTAGTCCTGATAGGAAAAGGTATAGGCACCTATCTCCTTGAACACGGCAAATCAAAGCTGGCTGTCGGGCGCGACTGCCGGTTAACCTCGGACAGTTACTCGGAAAGGGTTATTGAAGGGCTGTTGTCAACCGGCTGTGATGTGATTGATATCGGAATCTGCCCTACCCCGATCCTTTATTTTTCAATACAGCATCTTTCTCAGGAAGGAGCGGTAATGGTTACCGCAAGCCATAATCCGCCTCAATATAACGGTTTTAAAGTCTGTATCGGCTCCGATTCTCTGCACGGCAAGGAACTCCTTGAAATACTCGAAATTATAAATAAAAAATCTTTTTCATCGGGAAATGGCTCCCGCTCCCTTGCCGACGTGATTACACCGTATAAGGAATTTCTTAAGAAAAACATATCCATATCAAGGCCTCTTAAAGTCGGAATTGACGCAGGAAACGGGACAGCCGGTGTAATTGCGGTTCCGGTTTTAAAAAGTCTCGGATGCGGGGTTCATGATCTTTATTGTGACATGGACGGCACTTTTCCCAATCATGAAGCCGACCCGACGGTATTAAAGAATATGAAAGACCTGATAGCGCTTGTCAGGGAAAAGGATCTGGACCTCGGCATTGGTTACGACGGAGACGGCGACCGCATCGGGGTTGTCGACGAAAAAGGCAATATTGTTTTCGGCGACCAGCTCATGATTATTTTTTCAAGAGAGATTCTGTCAAGAAAGCCTGGTGCAACTTTCATATCCGAAGTCAAATGTTCAAAAACAATGTACGACGACATTGAAAAGCATGGCGGCCGTGCAATTATGTGGAAAACCGGGCATTCTCTTATAAAGAAAAAAATGAAAGAAGAAAAAGCCGAACTTGCGGGAGAGATGAGCGGCCACATGTTCTTTGCCGACCGCTATTTCGGTTTTGACGATGCCCTCTACGCATCCTGCAGGCTCCTTGAAATAATCGCAAATACGGGGAAGAAAATTTCAGAGCTATTATCCGATGTTCCGAAAACATATTCAACGCCCGAAATCAGGGTTGAATGCCCTGACGACAAGAAATTCGCCCTTGTTAAAAAAGTTACGGAGTTTTTCAGAAAAAGTTACAGAATAATTGATATCGACGGTGTGAGAGTACTCTTTGAGGATGGATGGGGGCTTGTGCGGGCATCAAACACGCAGCCGGCGCTTGTGCTGAGGTTCGAAGCAATGTCCGAAAAAAGACTGAAAGAGATAAGAGATCTGGTTGAGTCGACACTTGCTGAAATCCGGGAAGGGATTTGAGGTATTAACTGAAGGAGATAACGATCTCTCCTGCAACAGCATCAATGGCAGCAGTTGCATTCAGGGTGGTAAGAAGTGATTTTTCGCTCTCTCCCGGAAAACCCGCTGGTTGCATTCCGGCGAGTCCTTTCAGTTTGGAAAATCTGACAACAACTTTACTTGGGGTTTTTTCAGATGTAATACAAACCGTCTTTTCTCCTCCGGCAGCATCCATTGCAAAATCAAGAAAGAGCCATACGAGTGTTTCGAGCAAAAAAGGATTTGTTTTGATGATAACCGGATCAGGCATTTGATCCGTTTCAAGGCTTATTCCGCGCATCAACGCTATTCTTCCCGCAAGGCCGGAAACAAGAATCAGAATATCATTAACATCAACATCACAATCGAGTTCATCAACGCTGTGGGCATACTTGTTAAGCCTTCTTATAATCTCATCGCCTCTCTGAACCTGCTTGATCATCTTTCCCGCAACGGTTTTTATACGGCCGGGATCGACCGGTTTTCCTCTTTCAGCCATTGCGCAAAGATCTTCCAGAAGCCCGGCGTTTTCATTTATAATCGCGAGCACATTTTTTGCTTCGTGTGCAATCGATGCCGTCATCTTTCCAAAAAACTTCAGTGCATTTTCGCCATTTATATCCATTCTTGATGTCACGGCTTACACCTTATCCTTTTTAGTAAGTAAGAGA
>JAHJRK010000232.1 GCA_018830925.1 Pseudomonadota bacterium | reverse complement strand
TAAGCGGAGAGGGTTCCCGGCTGACTGCCATGAGTAATCTGATCGGCTTGTTGACCAGGAAACAATCCGGTGGGAAAAGAATACTTATAGTAGGGGCAGGGGATTGCGGAGAGAAAATCTGCAGAGAGATTTTAAACAATTATAAATTACGGCACAACATAGTCGGATTTATCGATGATGATCCGGAAAAACTGGGAAAAAAAATTCACGGCATTCCTGTCCTCGGTTTTATTGAAGAGATAAAATTGATCTCGCAGAAAACAAGGGCCGATGAAGTCCTGATAGCCATTCCTTCGGCTACTTCCGGGGAAATACGTAAAATAATTGATACATTTAAAGATAGCGGTATTACGTTTAAAATTATTCCTGGTTACAGCGAGCTTATCGATGGGAAAGTGACTGTCAATTCAATAAGAGAAGTGGCTTATCGTGATTTGCTTGGCCGCGAAGTGATTAAACTCGACGCGGAAAGGATCGGAGGATATTTAAAAGGAAAAAGAGTCCTTGTAACGGGAGCAGGAGGCTCCATCGGTTCGGAACTTTGCCGGCAGATATGCAGATTCAAACCCGAAAGCATCATCCTGTATGAAAGAGCCGAAAGTCCTTTATATGAAATTGAACTCGACATTAAACAAAGCTTTCCTGACATAAAAGGCGTTTCTCTTCTTGCAGACGTTAGAGACACCGTTCAGCTTGAAAAAGTCTTTGCGGAATACCGGCCGCAGGTAGTATTCCATGCCGCCGCATATAAGCATGTGCCGATGCTGGAGCTCCAGCCCTGGAAAGCTATTGAAAATAACATCCATGGGACACTGAACCTGGTGAATGTTTCAAATAAACATGACATCGAACGTTTTGTTTTTGTTTCAACCGATAAGGCGGTCCGGCCGACAAATGTCATGGGCGCTTCAAAACGCGTTGCTGAAATGTTTGTACAGAGCCAGAATGGATGCCGCCTTTCCAAAACCCACTTCATGATTGTCCGGTTTGGGAATGTCATAGGGAGTGTCGGCAGCGTTGTCCCTCTGTTTAAAAAACAGATTGAACGGGGAGGGCCGGTAACCGTAACTCATCCTGATGTGACAAGGTATTTCATGACTATTCCCGAAGCATGCCAGCTCATTCTCCAGGCAGGCGCAATGGGAAACGGCGGCGAGATATTCCTTTTTGACATGGGAACGCCGATTAAAATCATTGATATGGCACGAGACCTTATCCGGTTATCCGGATTTGTGCCTGATGAAGATATAAAGATTGAATATGTCGGACTGCGACCGGGCGAAAAGCTTTATGAAGAACTTATCACGGAAGGCGAGGGCATTGTTCCGACCAGTCATGAAAAGATAATGACATTAAAAGGGATTGACTGCAGTTTGGATATTTTAAACGGCAATATAGAAGAATTAACCCGGCTCTCTGAAGATCAGGATCATAATATGATTAAACAAATGCTGAAAAAAATCGTCCCGGAATATACGCCTTCGGAGCGAAGAGTGGAAAGTAAATAGAAAAGGGGTCGAGGATTCGAGGAGTCAAGTGAGAAATTTACCTGAGGCGGAGTGAATAATGAACAGGTGAAAAAAGACTGCAGGCTGAAGGCTGAAGAAATAAAACTATGATGAATATCACAAAAAAAGTTGAAGAGCTTCTGAATAAGGGCGTCGTTATTCCTGACCCGTATAATGTTTATATCGGTGAGGAGGTCGATACAGGCAGAATTTCGGGAAACGGGGTGATAATATACCCTGGCTGCAATATATACGGAAGTTCGATTCTAATTCTTGATAAAGTAATAATAGGGCGTGAAGGCCCAGTCACTCTGGAAAATTGCCAGGTTGGACCTGAAGTAAATATAAAGGGCGGCTTTTTAAAAGAAGCTGTTTTTCTTAAAGGCGCAAGCCTTGGCTCCGGCTCCCATGTAAGAGAAGGAACGATTCTTGAAGAAGAAGCGGGTATTGCCCATACTGTCGGATTGAAACAGACGATACTTTTCCCTTATGTGACGCTCGGAAGCCTTATAAATTTCTGTGATTGTTTCATGTCGGGTGGCACCGGCCGCAAAGATCACAGCGAAGCAGGCAGTTCCTACATTCATTTCAATTATACACCGGGGCAGGATAAAGCCACGCCATCTCTTCTGGGGGATGTCCCGAATGGTGTAATGCTGAAACAGAAACCGATATTTCTGGGAGGGCAGGGGGGTCTTGTAGGGCCATGCAGGCTAACTTTCGGAACAACGGTTGCCGCAGGCACTATCTGCAGAAAAGACGAACTCCGTCCCGGACGTTTGATCTTCGGAGGTCCGTCAAGGAGCGGCAATATACCT
>JAHJRK010000231.1 GCA_018830925.1 Pseudomonadota bacterium | reverse complement strand
GGCCAGAAGAACTGTCAAAGGCACCGCAACCATTGCGACCGTTTTGTATTCGCGTGCAAGGAACGCCATTGCGCCCTCTTTAACAGCATTTGAGATCTCCTGCATCTTCGCATTCCCTGCGTCCTGCTTTGTTACCCATATTGCGGTCATTATGGCGTATATAACGCCTAATACCCCGCATCCTAATGCAAAAAGTATAGTTGCACTCATTAAACCCCCTCCTTATTATTGATTATTAACCATACCAGAAACTAATCGTTATTTGAAAAAAGACCAAAGTCCGGCCAGATTTCACCTCCTTTATATTTTTTATGCTTTTATAAAACCCTTAATATATTAATAATCCTTTTATGATAATTCATAATAACAAGATGTTAATAAGATATCGGTTTCGCGGAAGGCAAAATATAGGAAAGTTCCTTTTTTATGTCAACATTAATCTGCCACGCCTTAAAATCTTAATAATCTCATCCCCGAACTCTCTCTTCTGCCAGTTCTTCATATCGCTTATCGCTTCCAATTCCTCCTTCGTAACAGGTTTTTTATCTCCGATTGAGTTAATAAGAGCTTTATTTAATAAAAGCCCCGGATCAATATTAAGCTTTTCCGCCTTTTTGTCTCTCCATATCTTAAGTACCTCAATTCTCTTTGAAGCTGACTCGGAAACATAATTAGTTTTTTTCCGGGGGTAAACCGGAAGCATGTTTTCAGGTATTTTAACAGTCTCGTGTATTACCGCAAGCACGCTTTCCCCGTACATGTCTATCTGCCTTTGAGTAAGGGCTTGAATATTCATGATTTTCTTCATACTGTCGGGTCTTGTTTCGGCTAGCCTTAAAATAGAAGCGTTCCCTATGATTTTGAACAATGGCCTGTCTTTTTTTTGAGCCATTTCTTTCCTGAAGCGAAGAAGCGCTTCAAGGATGGCGAGTGTTTTAGGCTTGAGTTTTCCTGCGCCTTTGAATTTCAAAAAAAGAGGCTCTCCATTATCTGCTGCCGATCTGACCCTGCATAATATTTCGCACTCTTCCCTGACCCAGGACAAACGTCCAATATCCTCAAGCTCTTTTTCAAGAATTTCGGAAAGTGAAACAAGATGACGAACATCGTTAAGCGCGTAGTTCAGCATATCTGCGGATAAAGGCCTTTCGGACCAGTCTTTTTTCTGATATTTCTTTTCAAGTTTTATATCAAACCGATCCTTAAGCACTGCTTCGAGGCCTGTCGCCCTTATCCCGAGAAAACGCGAGGCAAGCTCGGTGTCGAAAAGATTATTTATTTCGATGCCAAAATCCCTGAAAAGAGAACGGACGTCGTAATCCGCCCCGTGGAATACCTTAACAGTATCCTTATGTAAAAAAAGAGGCTTTAATAGAGATAAATCCCCGAGCTTTAATGTATCGATCACAAAGGCGGTATTTTTTGAGGCAACCTGAAGAAGGCAGACTTTTTCCGAAAAATGGTACATCGAATCTGCTTCAAGGTCGAAACCGACTCTTTTTTCCGTTTCAATATTTTTTACAGCGTCTTTTAGCTCCGGAAGGCTTTTAATTAAAGGTATAATAAGGCTATTCAAGCTTAAACCCTTTATCATTAATGAGCCTCAGGCAGGCATCAACTGTTTCCGGATCATACAGGATCCCCTTCTTTTGCGATATTTCATCTATCGCAATATCGATCCCATAAGCGGGTCGGTAGGGTCGGTGGGAAGAAATCGCCTCGACTACATCTGCCACGCTCAGTATCCTGGTTTCCAGAAGAATTACTTCACCTTTAAGACCTTTCGGGTATCCCGAACCGTTTGTCCGTTCATGATGCTGCACTATCATCGTGGCTATAGGCCAGGGAAAATCGATATCTTTTACTATGTTATAGCCTGCCTCCGGATGAATCTTTATAAGCTGGAACTCTATATCGGTTAACTTGGAAGGTTTGCTTAAAATTTCAGCAGGCACCGATATCTTGCCGATATCATGGATTTCCGCAGCCATGTTAACGCCTTCAACCTGATCCTGAGAAAGATTCATCTCTCTGGCTATCATTTTTGCCAGTTTGGCGACTCTGATCTGATGCCCTGAGGTATACGGATCCCTTGTTTCCACTGTAAGGGCCATGGCCTGTATGATTCCTCTGGTGGACTTTTGCAGTCTTTCAAAATTTCTTTTAAGTTGTTCTTCAGCCTCTTTGCGCTTGGATATGTCGGCAAATAGCCCGCGCAGTCCTATAACTTTATTCTCCCTGATCATCGGGCGGCTGGAAGATCTTATCCAGATTTTTTCTCCGGATTTGTTAATGAGCCGGTACTCACTCGGTTCGAGAATGCCGGAGAGTCTTTTCTGAAACTGTTCCGCAATATAAGGAAGATCTTCCGGACAGATAAATTCATGCATAGGACGGCCGACAACTTCGGATTGGGTATATCCCAATATAAAATTCACTTGAGGACTGATATAAGTAATTGTTCCTTTATCATCTGTCAGAAAGAGAATGTCATTTATGTTTTCAACCAGATCCCTGAATTTTTCCTCCGATTCTCTCAAGGCTTCTTCCCTTTGCCTGCGTTCGGTTATCAATTCCGCTTCTTTCAGAGCCCTCCGCACAGAGGGTGCAAGCCGCCTGAGATTATTCTTAAGGATATAATCAACAGCGCCGCTTTTGAGGGACTCAATGGCAATCTCCTCACCCATTTTTCCCGAAACAAATATAAAAGGCAGCTCAGGGCATCTTTCCCGCGCAACCACCAGTGCGGAAAGCCCGTCATAAGACGGAAGATTGAAATCGGCAAGTATTATGTCGAAACCGCCTTTATCGCATGCGGCCAGAAAATCTCCCTCTGTTTCGACACGCGTTATTTCGCACTCAATACCACCGTCTTCAAGCATCTCTTTATTAAGATCAGAGTCGTTCGGATTATCTTCAAGGTTGAGAACCAGCAGCTTTTTCATAACCCCCCGTACTTCG
>JAHJRK010000230.1 GCA_018830925.1 Pseudomonadota bacterium | reverse complement strand
GCCCTTGATGAACATCTTTCTAAAAAGATTCTTGCCGGATATTCTATTCCTGTAGTTGATGAGAAAATCGCAGTTTCTGTTGAAGATGCTCTCGATGCTGCCCGCTCATTCGGCTTTCCTGTGGTAATGAAAGGAATTCTACCCGGTGAGATACATAAGACGGAATCGGGTCTTGTGCGGCTTGGTGTCTCTTCCGAAGAAGAAATAAAAAAAATTTTCGGCGAGTTGAATATTAAAATGGCCGGAAAAGGAAAAATTCTTGTTCAGAGGCAGATAGAAGGTGGTTTGGAGCTCATTGCGGGCATGGTGCGGGATCCGCAGTTCGGACACTGTGTCATGCTGGGACTTGGTGGGATATTTACCGAGATATTGAAAGATACCGTATTTGCAGTTGCACCCGTAAGCCATGGAGAGGGGCTTTCGATGATAAAGCGGCTCAAATCGCAGAAACTCTTAAACGGTTTCCGGGGATATCCGCCTGTCGACAGGGAAATCCTTGCAAAAATAATAGTTTGTCTTGGAGATCTCGGATACGACAATCCGCAGATCAAAGAGATAGATATCAATCCCCTGATAGCCGGAAAAAAAAGTCTCGTCGCCGTTGATGCGACGGTTGTGACCCAGCCTGGTTTTTAATCGATCTGCGAACCATATCTGTCAACAATTCGGCGGGCGGCATTTTCAAGAACATGCACACCGATTATCATTGTTTTGAACCGCTCATCTTTTGTCTGACCGTGATAATAGCGATAGTAAATCTGCTGGGCTATGGCGGCTAGCCGGAACAGGCCGAAGCAGTAATAAAAATCAAAATTATCGATTTTACGCCCTGACAGTTCGGAGTAAAGCCCGATAAGCTCTTCCCTTGTCGGCGCTCCTTCGGCGTTTGTCGGCATCATCCGTATCGCCTGCATATCAGGATGATCATCATTTTGAATCCAGTATGCAAGAGAACTCCCCAGATCCATCAAAGGGTCTCCTATCGTGGCCATTTCCCAGTCAAGCACGCCGACAATATTCATCGGATCCGATTCATCGAGGATTATATTATCCAGTTTAAAATCATTATGAACGAGACCAAGCGGCTTAGAATCAGGAGGCATTTGTTCTATAAGCCAGGCCATGACTTTTTCCGCATCCGGAGCATCCGGGGTTCTGGCAGATTTGTAACGTTCACACCAGCCCTTCACCTGCCGTTTAACATAATCGTTTGGCTTTCCAAGATTCTCAAGCCCAATTTTTTTGTGATCAATGAAGTGCAGTTCATGCTGGACACGCAGAACATTTTGATAAAGCTTGTTTACCTGAGAAGCTGTCAGGACTAAACCTGCCGGAAAATCACGGCGCAGTATAATACCCCGTATTCTTTGCATTATGTAAAACGGGCGGCCCATTATGGTTTCATCATCAGAATAGATAAAAGGTTCCGGGCAATAAGAATATACGGGCCTTAGGGCTTTTAAAATCCTGTATTCCCTGCTCATGTCATGCGCCGATTTGGCTTTTCTTCCGAAAGGAGGCCGCCTGAGAACAAACTCTTTTTCTCCTATTGAAAGAAGATAGGTAAGATTTGAGTGACCTTTTGGAAACTGATTTATTATAAGAGAACCGCTTAAACCCGGAATCGAGTCCTTAATAAACTCTTCGATCCTGGCAACATCAAGTTCTTCACCCTTTCTGATGGTTGTTGCGCCATCAATGCGATTCATTTTCACCCCTTGTTTTTTTCGCACTTTTTTCATGTTCAGTAGAAAGACAAAAAGTTTCTATTATACTTATCAGATATTTTGCATACTGCTCGACGGAAATATTTCTTTTGGCGTATTTCCAGCGCTTCAGATACCAGTCCTGAAGCATCGCCTTGGTCACGCTTGCTGTGAGCTGATGATTTCTGTGGAGAAAAACTCCTAACTTTTCCCCCTCATTCAATATGTTTTCAAATATCTTTTCCGTATAAAGTTCGCTTTCAATCGCTTTTGCCTGTTCCGGGCCGGAAATATTTTTAGTTTCCATATATGAAAAATAGAACCACGGCTGCATGGCTTCGCTCAGATAAAGGTGTATCCTTATCGCGGTGCGAAGTTTATCCGCAATGCCTGTTTCATGGTTAGTGTATTCTTCCAGGATTCTTTTTGTTACAGACCGTCTCTGACTCTGAAGCATTTTCAGCAGATCTTCCTTGCTGGAAAAATAGGAGTAGAGCGCTCCCATGCTAAGTTCCGATTCCATGCTTAAATCGCGCATGGTCATTGCCTGAAAGCCTTTTTTATTGCTTATCTTAAGGGTCGCATCAAAAATTTTCTCAAGATTTTTTGCAACAGTACTCTCTTTTTTTATCCGGATATTCTTTCGGTTTTCAAAAGAATCTTCGTTAAAAAAATCTTTCGCGTAATTTGATAACGATTTTTTAAATTTCAGATAATTCATGTTTCACATATATCCGGTCTGTTCATTTATTGTCATTTAATCTTTTTCCCTTCGTATTCTTTAAGAATCCGTTTTGCGACCGATATTTTATGAACTTCATCTGCGCCGTCATAGATTCTTGCAGCCCTTTCATGGCGGTAGAAGAATGAAATAATGGTATCGTCGGTCATTCCGAGACCGCCGTGCACCTGGAGTGCCCTGTCTATAACTTTTTGCATGACGCCTGCCACCATAAACTTGATAAGGGATATTTCATTCCTGGCCGTGTTTGCTCCGACCTTTTCAATCATCCATGCGGCATGTAAAACCATCAGACGTGCGGCCTGTATTTCCGCTGCTGATTCCGCTATCCATGACTGAACGATCTGCTTTGTCGAAAGAGTTTTGCCGGCAGATATTTCTCTTTTTAAGGCGCGGGAGCACATTAGATCAAAGACCCTGTTGCAGATTCCTATCCAGCGCATGCAGTGATGAATGCGTCCGGGACCAAGCCTTTCCTGGGCTATAACAAATCCATGCCCTTCAGGACCCAGGAGGTTTGTCTGCGGTACGTGGCAGGACTGGTATAATATTTCAGCGTGACTGAAATAGCCTTCACCGGCATGTCCCATTACGGAGATATTGCGGACCAGGTTGAAGCCGGGGGTATTGGTCGGAACAATAATCATACTTGCCCTTAAATATGGCGGAGCGTCAGGATTGGTAACAGCCATGACAATGGCAAAATCGGCGCCGTCCGCTGACGATGTGTACCATTTCTGCCCGTTGATAACGTAATCCTTTCCATCTTTTACGGCGGTGGTCTGAAGCATGACAGGATTTGAGCCAGGCATTTCAACCTCGGTCATTGAAAAACAGCTTCGGATTTTTCCTTCAACAAGCAGGCGCAAATATTTTTCCTTTTGTTCTTTTGTCCCAAACATGTTCAGAATCTCGATATTTCCCGCATCCGGAGCCTGGCATCCGAAAACAAAATGGCCCAGAGGCGAACGGCCGAGGGCTTCTGAAACAAGGGCATGTTCGACAAG
>JAHJRK010000229.1 GCA_018830925.1 Pseudomonadota bacterium | reverse complement strand
ATCTCTTTGGCTCTTTCCACTAGCTTGCGGGTTTCAAGCTCTTCCTGGATAATTTTTGTTTTTACCATCAGTTCGGTGTTCATTATCGCGACAGCAGCCTGGTTGGCAACAGTTCTTATAAGATTGACATCTGTTTCGGAGAACAAGCGGGGAGTTGATGTGAAACAGTTTATGACACCGATAACCTTTTCGTCCTTTACCTCAAGCGGGACACCTACCATCGAAACAAGCCCCAGTTTTTTTGCCATCTCCTTTTCCTTGAACCTAGCATCTTTAAGGACATCTTCAATAATCAAGGGTTCTTTATGAGTGGCAACAAAACCGACCACGCCTTCATTCATATTCAATGAGCGGTCCTTTACATAATCCGGATCAAGAGCCTGTGTTGCCTTAAGACGGATCTTGTGCGGAGAAACGCTTTCATCTATAAGCCAGAGCGAGCAGATTTCAACGCCAATAACCTTCGCTGTAACCATCACGATAAGCTTCAGGATATCTTCGAGATAGAGATCTGAAGTAATAACCCTGCTGATATCCATGAGGGCTTTAATATATTTGTCGTAGTGTTCCTGAGATGATATTTGCATGGTATATGGTTGCAAATGCTGTGCATATTAATGTAAAAGACTGCATTACATGCATTTATATTGAATGACGGCAGAAGTGTCAACAAATTGTATCAGATAAAATATTGAGGGTGATAATTGATGATATCGGAAAAAGTCGATTCCGTTATGGCGTTCCGGTATGCGGATTGGAAGCCCGGGAGGGAATTTTTTGGATAACTTAATCGAAAAAAGAATAACCGGTGTAAAAAACATTCTTTTGCAGAAAAAAATTGATACATTCATAGTCCTTTCGGAAGAAAACCGCAGATATCTGAGCGGATTCAGAGGCCATGATACCCAGTTTGACGAATCCGCGGGAGCTCTTTTTATTTCAGAAGCCGGGCTTATTCTTGCGACTGACTCCCGATATGTGGAGCAGGCTTCGAAAGAGGCTCCTCTTTATGAAATTGTCTGCTGCAAGAAAGGGCTTCCCAAACAAATAAACAGCATTCTTAAATCTCTGGGAACAAAGAGACTGGGGTTTGAAAGCATAAGGATTTCACACCTTGAATACAAAAAAATAGAAAGAAAGATTAAATCTTGCGGACTTAAAGTCAAACTTATTGAAACTGAGAATATCGTTGAAGGCCTGCGTGCAATAAAAGACAATAAAGAAATCGAATCAATAAAAAAAGCCCTGTTGATTGCCGAATCGGTTTACATACAGGTACTGGATTCAATCAGGCCCGGAATCACTGAAAAAGAAGCAGCCTGGCTGATAGAAAAAGGAATGCGGGAAGCAGGTGCGGAAAGTGTATCTTTTCCGACGATCGTGGCATCAGGACCAAACAGCGCCCTTCCTCACGCAATCCCTTCCGATCGTGCGTTTAAGGAAGGAGAACCGATTCTTTTTGACTGGGGCGCCAGGCTGAACGGATACTGTTCCGATATTTCAAGGACGATCATCATAGGAAGGCCTGATGAATTGTTTATAAAGGTATATAAAACAGTACTTGATGCCCAGCAGAAAGCAATAAAAGCAATCAGGCCGGGAATAAGTTCCAAATCCGTTGATGAAACTGCAAGGAAGCATATTGAAAGCATGGGGTTTGGAAAAAGATTCGGACACGGCCTCGGCCATGGAACAGGGCTCTCGGTACACGAACTTCCGAGGCTCAGCCCTCTTCGTGACTCCGTTTTGGAGCCCCGGATGGTTTTTACCGTCGAACCCGGAATATATATTCCGGGATGGGGAGGCGTAAGGCTTGAAAATATGGTTGTTGTAAGAGACGGTGAAGCCGAGTTGCTCAATAAACTCGACTCTTCAATACCGGTTCGTGAGGTTTAACAAAATGCCTTCCATTGATTTTCTTGTCGATCAGTATCTCAATTACCTTCTTGTCGAAAAGGGGCTTTCGAAAAAAACCCTCGAATCATACGGCAGCGATATTGCGAGATTTGTCGAATTTCTGGATAAAAAGGGAATTACGGATATTTCGAAGGCGGATACATCAATCATCCTCATGCATATAATCGCATTAAGAGATGACAGGATGAAAGCAAGATCACGTGCAAGGCACCTTGTAACCCTGAGGGGATTTTATAAATTCCTGGCCCGGGAAAAATTCATATCAGTTGATCCCGCAAGAGTTATCGACCTTCCTAAAAGCGGACTTTACCTCCCGAATGTCTTAACTTTCGAGGAGATTAAACGTCTTCTGTCAGCCACAGATATATCCAAACCCGCCGGATTAAGGGATTCCGCCATGATGGAGCTTCTCTATGCGGCAGGGCTCAGAGTTTCCGAGCTCGTTAATCTCAAGCTTTTCGATGTGAACATGGATGCCTGCTTTGTGAGGGTCTTCGGCAAGGGTTCAAAAGAGAGAGTCGTCCCCATAGGTATTTATGCAAAAGAGAGAATAAACGAATACATCAATACTGCAAGACCGCTTCTTTTAAAAAAGTATATGAGCCGGTTCTTATTTGTCGGAAGAAGCGGAAAAGCTTTAACCCGGCAGGGATTCTGGAAACTGCTTAAACGATATGCCGTAAAGGCGGAGTTAACAAAAAAAATTACACCCCACAGCCTGAGGCACTCTTTTGCGACCCATCTCCTGGAAGGTGGAGCCGATTTAAGATCAGTCCAGTTGATGCTTGGGCATGT
>JAHJRK010000228.1 GCA_018830925.1 Pseudomonadota bacterium | reverse complement strand
CTCCGGCACGGCTTTCAACCTTCACCCTGCCGTTGTGTCTTTCCATAATGCCGTAGACTGTTGAAAGGCCGAGTCCGACACCATATTCCCTGTTCTTGGTAGTAAAAAAGGGTTCGAATATTCTGGGGAGATTTTCTTCAGGGATCCCTGTCCCGGTATCCTTTACAGAGATGATGACGGTTTTGCATGACTGATCATGAGAGGCTGAAAAGGTCAGGGTTCCGCCTTCAGGCATGGCGTCAATTGCATTGAAGATAAGGTTAATAACGCATTGCTGAAGCTGATTAAAATCACCCCTGACAGGCGGTATGTCGGCGCTGATATGGTTGCTGAACTTTATATTGCTCATTTCAAGCTTGTGCTGGCTGAGAATGATGCACCGGTGCAGGAGTTCGTCCACACTAACCTCTCCGAAAGAAGGCGGAGACTTGCGGGAAAAGGTCAGAAGGCTCGATACGATCTGTGAACACCTGTTGGTTTCGCTTTCAATCAGTTCAAGATAACGATGGAATTTCTGCAGATGTTCCCCTGTCGGGGTTCCACGGTTCAGAATACGGATCATAAGCCTGCTGTAGTTCAGAATTCCGGCAAGTGGATTGTTGATTTCATGAACCATGCTTGCCGCAAGTTTTCCGAGTGCCATCATCTTGTCCTGATGAAGGATGCGCGCCTGGTCTTCAACTTCTCTTTCAAGCTTACGGATTTCGCGAAGATCCCGGAAAAAGCAGACCAGTCCGTTCTCTTTTCCGTTCTCAAAAAGCGAAATGGCGGATACCTGGACAGGGATCTTTCGTCCTGCCAATCCGAGGAGCGTTGTTTCAAAGAAAGAGATCCTGTCTTTTCCACCGTATTTATCACCTGCCAGCTCTTTTTTCAGGCGGATTGCTTCTCCGGGTTGAAAAAACTGTTCAAAGCTCATTCTGTGAAGTGCTTCGCCTTTTGAAAAGCCGAGCATCTGTTCCATGCCCTTGTTGAATATTACCAGATCACCCCGCTCATCACACCCCAGAATACCATCCATCGAGCTTTCTATAAGGTTGGTTTTAAAAGAGATCGTCCGCATGAGCTCCTGGGCGGTGTCGGCCTTTTCTTTCTCAAGCAGGGCAGTGTAATCCTTTACCTGCTTTCTGGAAGTATAACGACTGGTTGCGCGTTTCATGGCAAGATGAAGCGCTTCGTCATTTATGGGTTTATGAATGAAATCAGACGCATCGAGGTGAAGCGCTCGGATTGCAAAATCGACTTCCCCGAAAGCGGTTACTACAATAACTTCAATGTCCGGAGATTTATCCTTCAGAATTTCCAGTACCTTGAGTCCGTCCATGCCGGGCATCCTGATATCGGTTATGACTATTTGAGGGTTTTTTTCTGTGCATAAATTCAACCCGGTTTTACCGTCCTCGGCTGTAAAAACCTCATATCCGGCATCCCGGAGGGTCAGGTATACGACATCCCTGATGTCCTTTTCGTCGTCTATAAGGACTACTTTCCATTCAATCGGTTGCAGCATAATCTCTCCGGATAACAAGAATTCTTTATGTAATAATTAAAGTTTAACTCCTGTCTCCTGAATAGTTACTAAAGTTTTTGTATAAGGTCGCATAAGAGGTACACGGAGTTCGGTGTTGCATCATCGGCATTAACAGCTTTCGGCATAATCAAAAACCGGAACTTCAATAACCTTTTTCGGCTTAAACTCATCATTTGCAAATCTAAGCAATTCATCAGTAACTTTTGGAGAATATGTTTTTTCACCGCATTTTTCACAAACCTCGGCAGGCACATGTTCCACAATCAGATGCCGGCCTCCTTCCTCGTAACTGAAGGTTACCATTTGTTCCTTTACGGCACTACCGCAAAATACACATTTCATAACTTTTTACCTCCTGATCTTACAATCAATCCATTCTGACTCATCGGGTTCATAAACCGTAATAATAACAACTGCAGGCGGCAATGACAGTTGAATATGCAGATCCCTTCCCTTCCGTGTTTTTCCATAAACAAGGCAACTTGGGAAATATTTATCTTCCGGGTATTCTTCAATAATCTCGCCAGCTGTGACAGCATCTTCAATTTCATAACGAT
>JAHJRK010000024.1 GCA_018830925.1 Pseudomonadota bacterium | reverse complement strand
GCGGCAAAGTTGCGGTCACACTTGCCGGCATTAAATCGTTTCTCTCGCGGATCAGATGCGAGAAAAGCTTCCCCCGTGAAAGCATTGACGGGACATATCTCCACACACTGATTACAACTGCCACATCGTTCTTCCATCGGCTTTCCTGTCACCGGTAACGGAGCATCGGTGAGAACTGTGGCCCAGCGCACTCGCGGCCCTTTTTCGGGGGTCACCAATAAGCAACTTTTACCAATCCAGCCTAGCCCGGCCAAATGAGCCGCCAGTTTGTGCGAAAATGCCGCACAGATCCGTTCGTTATCAACCCGCTTCGACGCCGGGACAGGTAAAGCCTGGTAGCCTTCTCGTTGAAGCAAGCTGCTCACATGTGAGGTGAATAAATCAAGCCGCTGGTTGACCACGTCATAGCTATGATGCCGATAGTTTACTGCCACGGCTCGATTGGCACGGTGCGGCAGTTGATCAACAATGGTGTGAAGCAGCGCAATCCCGACGGAAATTGCACTGGGATAAGCTGCTATCACCGGTCCGCCTTGAGCCAGGATCGCGTCATGAGCAGGCGATAAGTCGGCTACACCACAAAAATCTGCTCCCCACGTATCAGCAATTGCCTTTATCCTTTGATTCATATCCATTTGCAACTCCCTGTAACTTCCCGCATCTTTTGAAACTCCCCGCAGCAAGCTACGGGGAATCTTATATGCTTTTTCATCTCATTTATGACCATCCGACATCTTTCAGCGCGATCAGTTTTCTTCTGGTAATTTTAGCAACCACACCGGCATCGGTTGGGTCGGGACAACGGATAAATTCCGTCGTGATCCCATCGGTATCTATCATTTTTTCATATTCGGTCTCTTTGTATTTCCAGGGCAGAGTACCGCCAAATTGAAGAACCCGAATCATAGAATTGATACTATCTAATAACCACGGGCATAATTTTCCGATATCGTCAGGATATCTGAATGTTTCGCCAACCCGGTGATGGTCGCAACCTTCTCCTTTATATATTTCAATTTCAATTTCGTAATTAATCTTGCCCACGATTATCCCCTTAAATTATATCGCCGCCGCAAAGCACACGAGTCGGCTGCCTTTGCATTGTCAGACCTATATTATTTCCAATAGTTTTAGACCGTCACGAAAAAGAACAATTGCTAAAACACACAGTACCAAACCAAGAAAGCGCATGGTGAAAATGTACATTTTGCCGCTTAATAAAGATTTCGATTTACCAATTAATATTGCCAGCACGATCTTTGACCCCACCAGAAAAGTATAAAAACTAATGATAAAAGCCAAAGGCGCGCTGATATTTTGCAACATTGCTTTGGTCATTATTGGAGCGCCAACAGTAAACCAGAACAGATAGGGGTGAGGGCTTAGAGCATTTGCCAACACCCCTTTTATCAACGATTTTGGTTTTATCCCATCAAGGTTAATCTTAACCCCTTTTGTACGCAGGCTTTTGTAACCCATAAATAAAATAAACAAACCGCCTGTCAGTGAGATTAATCCTAAAATGTTATGAAAATTGGATAACTTTGACAAAATGAACAAAGTCAAAATTATTATCGGCAAATCGGTGATAATCGGAGCGAGAGAGACTTTAATACCGGATTTAATATCATGTTGAAGAGTTTCTGAAATTACAAGTGTCAAAAGAGGCCCCGGAGCAAAACCAGCCGATAAGCCCAGTACTGTTCCAATTGTTAAATAATGTATCATTTTGTTTTTCTATATTTTCTGTCACAGTGATTATCGTTCATCGGGTACCCAAGAAGGACTGACATTACATATAAAGTCGCTTAGTTTTTCCTGCCTATCACACTTCATAATTTTAATAAAGTTGTGTTCATCTTATCAATCTGTTCAGGCGTAAAGGGAAAATTTAGGGAAAGAATAGTTGAAATTATTGGTGAATGAAATCAGGACTGGCCAGCCGGCATCCCGGTTTGTGTCCTTTGTAACAAAGTGCGATTCCTGGAATCGTAAAACGCGTTACCCTTTTCACTAATACGGAATGTATTTAAAACTTCCTTTTTGACAGCGCTTTGCATAAAGACCTTTAAAGGATCATATTTTGATTTACCGATATTGCACGTCAAAAGGGGGGGCAATTTTTTCTACCACCCCCCTTTTTTTTAATTAAAGGCTATTTTCAGCAGCCACCGTGACCGTAGCCCATGCCGTATCCGCTCATCATGTGACCGTAGCCGTATCCGCCCATCATGTCACCATTGCCGTATCCGCTCATCATGTGCCCATACCCGTATCCGCTACCGGCACGAGTATCAGGTGCGATTTTGCGGGCTTCAATTTCACGATTGATTCCCTTTTCATCAAGCCTTGCCCGAAGATCGGAAATCTCTTTTTGAAGTCTACCGGCTTTGCTCGCGTCAGGGTTTGTCTCTGACAAAAGTGCGTTGAGTTCAGCAGATTTTGACCATAGATTGTCACGCAGCTCTCTGGTCTCTTCGTAAAATTTTCTATCCAGGTCGGCAAACCGCTCCTGCTGTTCACTGTTCAGCGCGGTATTACCTCTGTCATCCTGATCGTAATAGCCATGGCCGCCACCCCAACCCATCATATGACCGCCGCCCATACCCCAGCCATTTGCCCAGACAGCTGCCGGCACAATGAGAAGAGCGCTTAGTAATGCGATTCCAACAATATTAGTTAATTTTTTCATGATTATATCTCCTTTTATTATTAATTAATTTGTCCAAACTGTGATCCTTACTCAGGGCCACTTGTTATGTTACTATTAATTAGAGCAAGCCCTGTGCCATAATGGCGCAACAAATTGCATCATATTGAAATATAATAATATTATTCTATTGGCTCAATTTTTAAAGGGTGATTTACTTTTGGATGAACAATGAAAAGCGGATACCAAGTATCCGATTATGAGAATAAAAAAATGATCTGGATATAAAATATCCGATAAATTAAATCGGACATGCCGCGGGGGAATATCAGCAACGAAGATCTGGCTGACTTGATTACTTTCCTCAAAACGCTGCCTTAACAGATAAATGTCCCAGCATACTGAAGTTCAAGAATAATTATCTGAAAGCCATGCATTCCGGGGCCAGGTTATTCCAGGATACCGATACATATCTTGACTGAATTAGAAACAGGATCTTTTACAGGGCAGGCTTTGATTGTTTGGCTCCCCAGCACGGATGAAGTTGGGTACTGGAAAAATGTTTGTTACGTATAGCACAAATTTTCACTCCAGGATTATTTCGAAGGTTGAACATTACGGATAGAAATCAAGTATAGCAGCTCATCATCAGTAACCTGTCCAGAAGACTCATGCAATCCAGATCAGTTTTGGGAGGGTAGGTCAATTCATTAAATCCATATATTTCATACAGGCAGCCTGGCAATTTACCGCACGGTATGCTTCCCTGAATGCGCAAAAGTAGAATCAATGGCTTTTGAATTGGATTGAAAACAGATTGAATGAAACGGAATCAGGATATTGTTACTCCCATTCACCAATCAGGATGAAAGGCGCCCAGAAGAATGGATGGGAGGTGCCGGTTTGAACCTTCTTGTCCCGTCCAGCGATCGTGATGCCACGGCTGAAATAAGTGGAGGCCAAGCTTTGGTTTTTCAATTCTTGCTTGGCCAGCCTGAGCGCCTCTTCCTTGGATATTCCGGGCTTGAGATGCGAGTAGAAGCTCTTCATCAGGACGGCCGTGGAATTCGATTCCACGCTCCAGAGACTCACGATAACCGATTTGGACCCTGCAAGCATGAAGGCGCGGCTTAAGCCCACGATTCCCTCTCCGGCGATCTCTTTTCCCAGGGCTGTTTTGCAGGCCGACAGGACTACGGCATCGGCGTTAAGTTTCAGGTTCAGGATTTCGCTCATCTTGAGGAAGCCGTCCTCGGGGTTGCGGTTTCCCGGTTGGCTTAGAACCAGCGCCGGTTCGAGGATGTAAGGAATGTCGCCACTCAAAAGACCATGGGTGGCAAAATGGATAAACCGGTAACGGCCGAGATCGGATTTCAAAAGTTCGCTCTTGGAGGCGTTCATATCGAGCTTGATGTTCGAGTCGTCGGCACTGTACCCGAAGAGCGCGCCGATTTCCAAGACCTCGTCGCGTGTCTCGGGCAGCCGGGGCAAAGAGAAACCGCTACGGACTAGAGCACTGCGCAAATTGAGAGCGGGCGTCGGATCGGCGGAGGCCACGACGATATTATCGGACTTTCTCCGACTGTAACGCACATCAGAATCCTCATAGACCGGATCACCGAGCGCAAACAGGGGCTTTGATAATTTGGGTCTTTCCTTGAACTGCCGCATGGTTGCCATGACCGAGGCGGAGGGATAATAGCTGATTTTGTATTTTTCTCCCAGGTATTGAATCGTATTTTTTGTTTTACCAACCGTTAATGCCTCGAAGGGAACCATGTTCAGAACGCCGTCGGGGGTGATGATGATATTTTTGTCCGAGTCTATCCGGCTGAGTGCCTCTTCCAGCAAGAGACTGCCCAGAGCCTGCCCTTTCTCGGGGTCGTAGACATCCACTCGGTCAGTATTTTCAAGTCCGCTCCGGAATTCCCTGACTTTCCTGGTAAGTTCCTCCCGGCTAATGGCGATTTCGATGGCTGATGTTTTTTTGCCTTTTTCCATGATCCAAAGATAGGTATTCTTGGGATTGACCTTGTAGGAAAGGAGCACCTCATTTTCGCGCAACGGGATATTCCCGGCCATGACTGGCTCCGGATAGCGGATGGAGGCATAATCCGGATACTCTTTCTTTAACTTGGCGATCAACTCATCGAGTTCGCGTTTTGATTTTTTCAGGACTTCTCGCTGCGCTTCCGACTGGCTGCTTCCGGAGGCCTGGAGCGAGTCAATGGTGTCGAGCAATCGCCGCTCCTGTTCGGCCAGCTCGTGAGGGATCCGGTCGGCGAGTGAATCCTTTCTGGCTTTGGAGAGCAGTTCGAGAAAAGATCGGGCCTTGGTTCTTTCGGCGTAGAAGAAGGCAACTTCCGCGGGTGTGAGTCCCGCTTTGGTAAATCGCGGATCCAGGCGGACGTCATCCAGGATCCGACCGGCTGACGTGAGCAGAATGTCGATTGCATGTTCATAGACGGCTATTTTATTGGCCAGAAACAAGGATCGGAACTCCGTCGAACTCAGGCTGCCTCTCAAGTCCTCGATGAACTTGATGGCGGTGTCGTAGTAAAGTAGCGCCTGGGCATTCCGGTTTTGCTCTTCATTCAAAAGCCCCAGCCCATAATTGGCGTACATCTGTTTTTCGGAGTATTGCAGGTCCATGACGGCCAGGAGTCCCAGCCCTTCCTTAAAAGCTATGGCGGCCTCGCCGTATTTTTTCAAAGACACAAGACAAAACCCGATGTTGTTGAGGATGTCCACGATATCAGATGTGTTGTAACTTTTCTTGGCAAGTTCGAGGGCGTGCTGGTAATGGGTGATTGCCTCCTGATAACGGCCGAGACCGAAAAGGGTCGTGCCGAGAGATAAATAGACTGACTGTTTCAGCTTATCATCCTTGTAATTGTCAATGTTGGAAAGGGATTTTGTAAAGATGTCCAGTGCTTGGGACAAACGCCCTTGCTGTGCGAGGTTCTCCCCCATGCTGAGCGCAATGAGCGGATGTTCGCCCTTTGTAGACTCACGATTGACCTGCGTGGCCGTCGCCAGAACCTCGGTAGCCTTATCCGTGTCCCCGATTTTCTTGTAGCAATCTGCCAGCCCAACAGTTGCCATGGCGATCCCCTCAAGATATCGGCTGCTTTTGGCAGAGGATACTGATTGGTCAAAATAGGACAGAGCCTTGTCGTATTCGTTTCTATCGAGATAGGCCTTGCCCAGATAGCGGCAAATATCGGAGGTCTTTTCCCCATTGCCGGAGTAAACCGTCAGCGCCTCGCGCATGGAGGGGAGGAACTTGTCGAAGGAACCTTCGCGAAGGTACTCCAGGCCTTCCTGAGTGAGGATCTCTCCCTTACTCGTGGTGATATACCCTCCTTGACGGAAGTGGGACAGGCGTTCGGACATGTTTAACCCTTGATCGTGTGCACAACCAGAGGTGTATAGAAACAAAACAATCATCAGCAATCGTTTCAGCTGCATTGTTCATTCCTTTCTGAATCAATAGAATTCATTAAGCTTTGTGACAAATTCTTGCAGGGTTTTGTCTATCACCTCATTCACAGTCCCGCTCGCCATCTCCTGCAACGTTCGATTCATCAGCGAGTTAGCCATTACGTTTCTGCTTCCCTCCTGCTTGACGCTGAAACTGCGCAGTAACCGGCCGTTTTTGTCGAAAATTTCGGTTTCGAGTTCCATGGTGGAGGAAAAAGAGTCGTACCCATGCCTGGCGGGCTTAAATGTGTAGGATTTAATCCGTGGAACAAAATAAAGGTCAACATCGTACATTTCACTTCCATTGCGAGCAATGAAAACTCTCCCGAATTTGCTTGAAACAATCCTGTAAATCGCATGAGACAAATTTTTGCCGATCTCTATTTCTCCATGTATGTTTTTCACTAGATAGAGCTTTACGGGGCCGCTGTCGAAGACATATTCGTAGTTGGTGAACTGTTCGTTGAGAAGTAGCCCCGCTTTCAGGGAACTTTTCTGCATATTCTCGATCGAGATTCTTGGATCAACCGAAATTTTCCGCATGTTCAGGAGATCACCGCATCCTGAAACAAACAAAGCGATGAGGCATAACAGAAGCACAGTTTTTTTCATGAGACCCCTTTTATTATTATTGAGTCGAGTAGATCAGTTTCTCCAAATTTCGGAGAGTGAGAATCTATAAACCCTCACAGAACTGAATGCTCATATTTCTTATCATCCATACCATAATTGTTGAGGAAACAACATCATTAATAACGACTTGAAGTCATGCATCTTCTTCAAGGTTAACGATTTACTGACTTCAGGAAGATATGCGTAACAATAAATCAATGATGAATTATTGTTCCCCAGTTTCGTTAACGCGGAGGTGGAAAAAATACGTTTCTTGCTTATCACATTTCTTAATTTTAATAAAGTCGCGTTTATTTTATCATTCTTTTGAAGATTGTTTTTGTCCGGATGGACTTGATTCCTGCCGTAAGGCCGCCGGAAGGATTGAGCGATACGAGAATAAAAGGGCATTACTGATCAAAGCCAGCGTCTTACCGAGGCCTTGTAATTTAAATAATCTTCACCGAATTTATCCGTCAGATATTTTTCCTCAGGTCTGATTGCAAATCTTTCAAGGAGAATAAAAAGAATCAATAGCGCCAGTACAAGCCAAACGGAACCTGTCACAATTGCAGCGCCGCCCGACAGAAGCAGAAGAGCAAGGTACAGAGGGTTACGGGAAAACCTGAAAGAACCCTCACAAACTATTTTCTCTGTCGGTTTAGCGGGGTTAAACGGAGTTTTATTTTTAATAAGAACTATAAAAGCGCTTACGGCCATTATGCCGGAAGCAAGAAAAAGAAAACAACCGATAATAATTCTAAGCGACCATGCTCCGGTGATAAAACGAAATGGAAATAAATACTCCAGCAGTATACCCATACCCAAACACGCGAAAAATATCAGCGGCGGCTGTGTGTGGATTGCCGCTCTGTCTTTTATATCATCTTTCATGTTTTTCCTTATTTGACATCTGCTCCATAAACTGTTCGGTTATTCATTCATTTGATTTTTGAATTTGTTTTGGTTTTCCGGTTCTCCGATCCTTTCCCCGACTCAATTAACCAGGCACCGCAATATGTCCTCAGCCTTATTATCTTCAAGTGTATTTATTACCTTTTTTCGTTGTTTTTGCGAAATTTTCTTAAACAACTCAACTAACTTTGGTTCATCCATATTATCAACACACAATCTTAATACTTCTAATCCGGTCTTAATATCCTTTTCTTTTTTTTCTACACTTTTACGCCTTGAAGATACAATTATTTTATGCAATCCGAAATTAACAGGATGCGGCAGGGTCACTTTTAACCCATTAAAGTCAACAATTATCCTGTCACTTTCCAGTAATTCTAAAAATCTCAATCTTTGAGCATTCATGGATAGCTCAGGCAATGGATATGGTTTTGTAGTCCCCCTCCCGGTTTCAGGCACCAGCTGCCAATTATTACGAGTTTGGGCAAAATACCTGAACCATCCAAACGTCTTAATACCTCCATGCAAATATTATATTGCCTCTTGTCCACGCAATGCACCTCTTAAAAATTTTATCTGCTTTTTTAGCTGAGACAGAAGCTTTCTATATTTTGCACGCAGTTCTTTTACCCTCGCATACTCTTGAACAAGGGCTTCAGGCACCTTTTTACCTTTATATACGAACTTAACTTTTCCATTTTCCCGCATTACAATATAATAATACTCATGCCCTTTGATTTTCTTTTTTATTAGACTGCCCGCAGGAAATTTTTTTAATTCTTCCTCATATTTTTTCTGCATTCTGATGGAATTTTCTAATTCTTCTTTTAACACGCCTTTTATTGCCATACCACACTCCGTTACCATACAAAATAAATATTATATTAAAGTGTATGGTAACGTAAGTCAATAAATAAAATTACCATACAATATGGCGAATCATTAAATTTGTATGGTAATTTTTACATCCGTACCATTATATATTTTTTACGCGATAGGATGAATTTTAATAAACAAAAAAGAGCCCGACCCTATATTAAAAAAGGCCGGGCTCTGATTGGTTGGCTCGCTGGAAGAAGAATCCATAATCAGTATCTAAACACGTTCATCCCAGTAACGGCGGCACGGTTGCGTTCAGGCCGTGAAGTTTTGCCTGCAAAAGAGAGAATGCCGCTGATAAAGGATTACAGGGGCAAAGCTTAAGAGGCGGAACACCGGAGAGTTTTAACTGAAGCCTTGTATTGTTCATCAGGTCGTTATGCTCGTTCACCTGGTGGATTTTACGGCCGGGATATATGCTTTTTAGTCTGGCCCCGGTTTCGCTGCAGGCGCAAGGACCGACAATAAGTATTTCGCCCGGCAGATTCTCAAGATCGGCTTCTTCAAAACCTGAACCGTAAATCAAAGACCACCCGCCCCTGCCGTTATAATCGTTATAAATCATTTCCTGTATTGCCTCAGTGTTCCCCTTGCAGCCTTCAATACAGGCCATTTTTTTACCTATAACAATACGGACGTCCGGGTTGAATTTTCTCAATAATGTGTAGGGAATTTTCTTGTCGAACCTTGAAAGCGGAATGCCTTTGACCTCTATCCTATCAATGTCGCCTTCGCCCAGACCTGCTTTTGCGCAGTGAGAAAGATGCAAAACCTCATCGATTGAATAACCCAATGTCCTTGCGCCAACGACATCCACGGCGAGCGTGTCTTTGCCGCCGATAAGAATGTTGGTATCGAATACAAGGTCCTTATTAAATGACAGGAGGGGAATATGCCCGTGTGCGGTCGCCTTGACCCCTTCTATAATGCAGAAGTCCGGTTTTGTCATGGCATACAAGGCTGCAAGCCTTTTGTGGAGTGTCCCATGTGAATGCGCTGCCATCCGGTCAGGCGCCACTGGAAACCCCTGCTGATTTTTTACGCCGAGCGTCACAACCGCCATGGAGTGTGTTTTCAGTTTGGGCATGTCGATATAAAAGTTCTCGCCCCGGTTGATTATTTCGTCATAAAGCCGTTTTGAAACACGGATTTTTGTGCCATCATTGAGGCCGACCGTTTCCATCTTTCCCTCATCCAGGTAAAGAGGCTCGGCGCCGTATTTCTTACACAGCTTCGCATAACCGACTACCTTATAGACAAGCCTTGTAAAATTGCCTCCGGTACTGCCTTCCATGACCGATACGCGGTTATAGCCGTTATCGTTCAGATAGCCGAGCATGGCATCCATCACATCTATGTCGGTATAGGCAAAAGGCGTGAAATGAACTGCATTGGGCTTGATGTAAACCCTGCCGCCGTTCTTCGGGATGACCTTGCCTATCCCTCCGAAAGCGCCGAATATTTCATCGAGGCAAGCCCTGATCCCCTTTCTCGTATCTGCGATTACTACCTGTGTCATAGAATTATTCCCTTCCTTCCCGATAGTGCCGACTCAGTTCTCTGCCGAACCCGATCCCGGCTTCCGCCTGGCGCGCTTTTACCGGAGTGACTTGTCAGACGCTTCCACGCACAAATCCGAAGTAACCAAACAAGAGTCCGAGAAAGAGCGTAACATACGGATAAATCTTCAGGATCTTTTTTGTAAGAAATGATTCAGACAAACGCTGAATGAATTTTGGCAAGACTATTATGAAGATGCCTTTTATGAGGGACAGCCAGCCTATAATCGTTACCAGAACAGTCCAGTCTTTCCCCCAGAGATTGTGATAGTGCACGATCAGGAATCCAACGATAACGGCCATGAAGCCCATCATGTAGGTCAGCGCCGCGTTTTTGTATAGATCGTCCGCAAGCCTGCGATAATAATCTCTGCTGAAAAACCCGCCAAGAGAAGCGGACAGACATATCACCGCTGTGATTTTTGCAATGAGTATGGATAGTTCCATATTATCCTCCCTATTCCGTCAAACAACACGCTCAAGCAGGGTCATCATGCCTCTGTCCAATTATTTCATCCGGTCTTTCTCCCGTCTATCCAGGACCTCGGTAAGTATAGGCAGCAGAAGTGACCCTAAGGGAAGAGCAAAAATGATTAAGGCGGGCATATAAAGAGATAAATGTTTAAAGTGAGACTTAAGCTGCTTTTTTTCTTCTATTGTCCATTTGGCTCCGGTGTTTCTATGTTTCATCAGAAGCCACATGAAATCGTGAAAATATTTACCTTCCTTGATTATCAACGCCCTGTTCTTCAGGATATGCTTTTCCATAAACAATCTTATCATAGTATTGACAACACCGATCCTTCTGCTTTTCTAATGCTGTAAGAGAGTTATTTTGCGCCAAAAACAAGCTTGAGCAATTCAGTAGTCCGCTTAGCTGGATCCCGGCGGATAGCAGCTTCCTCTATTGCCATATAATGGAAGATTCCGTCCACCCCCTTCTCTAAAACATAATCCGACAGATCGGCTTTCACTTCCGGCACAAAAGGTATGGATCTGTATTGTTTCATAACATTATCATAAGCCCTGGCTACTCCAACTTCGGCAAGGCTCTCTTTAACAACGGGCTGCATCTCCGCTGATAAAGAGGGAGACATTTTACTCCGAAAATATTGGGTGGTGGCATCTTCCGGACCACCATATATCTTCTTTACATCATCAAAACTCATTTCGGTTATTGCCTCCCCGAAAAGTTTCTTTGCTTTCGGGATCGCCAGTTCAGCGGCTCGGTTGAGTTTCAGCTCAAGATCGTCCAGCAGACCCGACATGCCGACTTTAGCCAGCACGGACTTTACGGTATCCAGTTGTTTCGGTAAAGGAATATGGATGGATGAATCTTTATTGAAGCCGTCCACACGGCCCAGCTGTTCAACCACATTCTCCGAGCTGACGCGAAGCGCCTCTTTAAGTCCGGCGCCAATTTCCTCAACCGAGATACCTGTCTGCTTGCTGCTTTCCCCAAAACTCCTCAGGAGACTGGCTCCTTTCTCCCACCAATTATCAACGGCTTCCGCTGATCCAGAACTCAAAGAAACCATTATAATAAACACACCCGCAACAATTGATAATTGATGTTTTGAAATTTTCAGGAAAGTCTTGCTCATAAAAACCTCCTCCCCGATACTGAAGAAGTCGAGTACTGGGTACAAATTGCCATTATTTAAAGCCTAATGGTGATAGACAACTTGTTTATTAAACACCATTAAATAGTTTTACCTGTACGATGATTAAAGAAGCTATGTAAAAACCATCCGATTATGATACCGATGGCGACCATGAAGAATATTAACAGTGATCGAGACATTTGAACGGACCAGAATAGAAAGCTGATCTCGACTACGGCAATGTTTTGAATTATAAAGAGAACAGCCAAGCCTGCAAGAGTGAGAACGAGGATTAATCTGTAATTCATTGAACTCTCCTTTAAAGCCAATTAAAGAGAATAAAATGTATATCTAACATTATATATTAAGTTGCTTCCTGTTTTTACGCGAGGTATCAATTTCAATAAAATACCAGCGTACATTTCTTACTTATCACACTTCTTAATTTTAATAAAGTTGTGTTTATTTTATCAATCTGTTCAGGCGCTCAGGGAAAAACTCAGGAATAAAGGTTCAAACTTCGGGAAAGAATATCTGAAATTATTGGTGAATGAAATCAGGGTGGATAAAAAAGCCTGGCCCTTTGAAAAAAGGCCGGGCTTTTTTTGTCTCCACAGCACGGACTCCTTTCGCAAAGCTCAAGGCAAGCTCACTCCTTATGTGAGGGGTCTTTGGCAATCAGCTGCAGCTTTTTGTTTCTACTCCAACCTTTGATCATTCTTTCTCTTTTGAGGGCGTCAGCTTTTGAAATTGGTCCTTCACAGTACAAGGGGGCGGGCTGTTCATGTTGTCTCTTTCTGGTATCCAGATCGGTAGTAATTCCGACACATAGCCTCATCTTCTTCTCAACGATATAAACCCACCAGTTATCCATGAGGTCTCCTCACCAACAGTTCTCACCGGAGCAGACAAATTGAACTAAAAAAAGGCCAGGCTTTCATTGTTTGGCTCCCCGGAATGGATGATGTTGGGCACTGGGAACATATTGTTATTATTTAACGCTGCACTCATCGGTAGTCAGGTGTCTTTTCCTACTCGATTTGGTGCAGCGTGAAGTTAAAAATCGCTATTTCTCATTTTTTCCATGGGTTACTGCATCCCACAGGAAGTAGAAATCAGAGAGAGCGACCTCTTCCCGCTCCTCAATATTTTTTGAAGCGGAGGTTCCAGCAATACCACACATAGCGGTAATGCCAGCAAGGACGGCCAAGCCTGGCGCCACCCCAGCAAGCAGGCCGCAAGTTGTTGATAGAGCCCCTACGGTTATCATGGAAGCTGTCTTCTTTGCGAGGCTGCGGCTTACACTCCTCAAACGAGCATCAATCCTTCGGAGCTCTGGATCGATGACGTCCCGTCTGATCTCAGCGGCAACCATCGATGGATCCCGAACACCGGTAGCGTCAAGCCGATCTTGAGCAGCCATCCGCAGGGCATCCCTGAACCGTCGAAATGAGTCGCCTTCATCTGCGCGGATTTTTATTAGCGTCTCGATGGGCACGTCGTCGAAAACAGGGAGGTCCAGTGCGAATATGATTTGATCAGTTGATTCCTTTGCACAAGATGACATAAGAAATTCCCGATGCAAGGGGAGCGTTGCACCAACTGGGCACTTCAGCTGCGCAGCACTGTAAAGATCGGCGGTCAAAACTGCGAGCAATCTCTTCACGTCATGAGCCACAACCTTACGAACAGCCTCTGCTATTGCCGAAGGTTGCTGCCCCCATGCAAGTACCCCAAAATCATTGGAGAGGTCTTTGTCTCTCACGAGGAGTGGTGTTGCTCCCTTTGGTACTACCATAGGTGCATCGTCTGCATTGATGACTTCAACCTTTGCACGTTTTACCAACCGCCGTATCGCTTGATCAGCTACACTCGGTGCACGGATCAGGCCAACTTCGGCGGCGTGTTTTCGCCAGTGTTGGGAACGCGGGCTTTTCTTCAACCGAAATTCAACTAATGGTTCTGCACCTATTTTTCGCAGGTATAGAGAGATATCGATTTGGCGAAGCAGTTCGTCAAGATTCCTGAGAATCGTATCAAGTGGCCGGGACAGCAATCTTGCTGCCGCGTCGTCCACAATAATCGAATCAAAATAGTGCCAAGCGCACCTGAACAATTTATCTATTTCACGCCTGTAGCATGTGGGATTGGTGCACATCAGATGTGCTGATAGATCCGTTCCAGTTGCAGCTAAGATTGAGAACTCTCTTGGGGTGCTGCCCCTCTCCTCCTCCCCCTCTTCTCCGAGGGTCTTTGCGGATCGTGCAGATACCTCTTTGAGCTCTTCAAGGGTATCTCGCACACATAAACGTTTGCGAGCAATGTCAACCGACTCAATCGACTTGCTTTCAAGCCAACTAAGCAGCCAATATTTGTTATGGACCATCCGCTATCTGACCCCCTAACGAAAAGATGTGCGGCGCTGCTTTTTGCGTCCGCATCAGCGTGTTGTTGTGCGATTTTATTGTTCCGATGATAACCGAATGATTGACCCCACTACATCCATAATGCGATCGCTAGTCAAAACCTTACCAAGAATTGAAATAAATTCATTTTCATCTTTTATTTCGAATTCTCTGTTCGATTGGATCTCATCAGCTATCAACTCATCAAGCGTTATTTTTACAGGATACATTGTAATTGGGTGTGAAAAAACTAAGACTTTAAATGAATACCCTTGAAGAAACTTAGCTACTAAGTAAAATGAATAACTGAAATCATTTTGATGATCTAACTGATTCGCTTCAATCGGCCGCAATTTTTTCACTTGAGCATATACCATATCTCCTGTAATTTTAGGTAGTAGCTTAGCTTGCTCGTCTATTATTGCTTTTGCAGGCTTAATTTCTTTAGGTTTAAATTCTTCGGGCCATAAATTCTTCATCTTTTATTTCTCCTGGTATATTAAACTCAAAGGTTATGGGTAAATGATCGCTATAATTAGGCCTTCCAGAATCAGATATGAGTGATGTACCATCTATTTTTTGAATAATATTAAGACTGTCTTTCACAAAATAGTTTGTGATGGATGGCCGCAAGATTACCTGATCGAGAATGTTCCAGAAATAGACAGATTGTTCACTTGAAGCATGGAAATAAGTCCCTGGGTTTTCATCAAAATCGCCGAAGAGGTTCCACATAGGGTTATAAAAATATTTATGAGATCGTTTTTTAATAATTCTCTGTTCCGAACTAGCAATTTTTTGGCATGGTATAGAATGAAATGCAGAAGCAGCAATCATTCCGTTTTCAAAAGGATTCATATTGAAATCACCTACGATGAATGTATTATTTGTTTTTAATTTTGCCTCAGCCATTTCAATTTCTCTCTTAAATTCAACGGCCTCCAAAGCTTGGGTCTTTTCGCTTTGATTAAGCTTGCTAGGCAAATGGACAGCAACCATTAGCATAGAAAATTGATCTGAAAAAATAAGCTTTTTCGCAGTATAATAGTTCGACTCTGGGCCAGGCTCAACATCAGCAAAACCAGCTCTTATAAAGGCGGTAATTCTTTTGCAGCCAATTTGTGGGACTTCGCTAAAGACTTCAGTGTTATGGTTTATTTTGTCAATAAAATGATTTGTGGAGCCGTCATACTCTGCCAGAATTATGAGATCAACCAAGTCTTCAGAGGCTATATGAGAAAGCAAAGTATCAACTTTCTGTTTTCCTGTATTCCAGAATAAAACTTTCAAATTAGCACCTGCTTAAGTCATGTAAACGCACAACAGAAACATCAGCGGGAGCCGGGGAAGCCGGCGATCCGCTGAATGGATAGGTTCGCAGCTATTTCAATCGAGTTCCCTTCCTCATATGATCGGGCGAGATTATAGTTACAGAATCGAAAGCCGCCCGATAGTCGCCGACACTCCAGCACCACGCCTCATAGATTTCGTAGGCTGGCGTGTAATGAACCCATATCAAATAATCCCATTTATAGTTCTTGGCCTTTGGGACATGCCAGACCCGAGCACGTGGTCCGTTGTTAGCTGGACGACACGCCTTGACTTGATACCTCTTGCCCCCGTGTATAAAGTCGGCACCCCTAGCGACCGCGGTCCTATTTTGCATATAGAGAGAGTAATCTTCCTCCGGGCATCCCACTAAAATTGCTGCATCGTATTCAGAAAGAGCCGAAGTTATAGCCGGAGCCACTCCAAAACGTCGTTGCCATTCAAGTGCCGTGGAGACCAATTGTTGTCTTATGTTCATTTCTTCACCTGCGAACAATTAATATACGTAATCTTTAATTTACCGGCTTGAAACCAAATATTATTATTGTACGATTTTTCGTTTATATCAATAGTTATTTATAATCACGTAGTTATTGTTGAAGACTTGTATGCAAAATATATTTATTATCAGGAAAAACGTAATGCGTATAATCATAAATATGGCAAAAATGAGCAGTTTGTAAGCAGTAAAGACCTCTACAATGCGCTGGAATATTGACCAAGCAAACCGACATGCCATATTGATGGCTTATAGATAAAAGTCTGCTATTCGGCAAAGAACTGTGGATGAATATTAATTACCCCGTTTCAGTAACACGGGGGGTTGAAAATACATAATTCCCATAACACAATTCTTTATTTAAATAAAGTTGTGTTTATTCTATCAATAATTACGAGAGATTATTTTTGTCCGGTTGGACCTGATTCTTTCCGTAAGGCCGCCGAAGATTTCTGTTGCATTTCCTTGGTACTTGTCTATAAT
>JAHJRK010000227.1 GCA_018830925.1 Pseudomonadota bacterium | reverse complement strand
GGATGCCTCATGATAAGAATGTCGGATCCTGCCAGAAGATAACTGACAGCGCCGACAGCCTCCATGAGAATTCCGCGTTTTTCAGCATCACCAAGGGTTGGGGCTTCCTTTTCAGTCAGTTTTGCTTCCTTGCATTTCCAGACTTCATTTCCGAGATTGTTGATAATCGGATATTGCAGTTTATCGTCACCCTGTGAAAGAGCGGCCATTTTCAAACGTTCCATGACGGAATAGGAATATTCCATGCCGTATCCGAGACCGCCTGTCGTAGGGTCAACAATCAGCTTTTCGGTTGAAACGCCGAGGTTTTCAAGAAGAATGTTTATCTGCTTTGCAAGGTTGACATCGATAGGGGAGGACGAGATAACAGTATGGCCATAACCCATGGCGCTCGCACCGATACCCTTGTAGTTCTTGTCATCGACAGGTCCAATTGTGAGGTTTGCACCCTGGCATTCCTCTGAAATCTTCTTTAAGACCTCTTCATCCTTCTTGGCATTGGCACATCCCCAGATAATCAAGGGTACCTTAATAGCCGCGCTGACTTTCTTTACTGTCGCGGCAACTTCTTCGGGTGACGCGTTTTTGCCGTTGGGATCCGCACTCTTTAACTGGAGGACGATCATTTCGGCGCCATAATCGTTAACACATTTTTTAGCCCAGGCTACAGGATCGGAAACCACATCCTTGAAACAGGAGAGAACGGATGCCGGCCAGTCTTCGGGTTCAATGTCCCAGATTTCCATTGCGACCCTTGGCTTGTTGGGCATGCTTCCTTCAAACAGATAAAAAGGATAGCCTGTCTCGCCGCCGACGGTAACGGCACTCTTACCTTTTCCTATTGTGATATTCTTAATACCGCCGGAATAGGATTCTTTATAGATTTCAAAACCCAATGTTACCTCCTTTTGAAAAACAGCTAATTACCGCGGATTAAACGAACAGAACCCTTGCGGGATTAACAAAAAAAGTGGGTGGGTAAAAACAACTGCCTCTGCCTCAAAAAATATCAGACCCCCTTTCATTCCATTTTTATTATGAATTTATCTACTTCGGTAGATTTGTTGACGCAAACAAAAAAAATCAAACGCTTTTTTAAAATGCCAAGTGACTGCCTTATATTGAGATTTCGAGTTTGTCAATAGATGTATCTTAATAAATTTGATTCAGTAATATCTATTTGATATTTATAATCTTTTTTCTTTCTTCAAAACGGGCTTTTACCTTTGGAAAGTTGTTCATGTCGGTGTGTGGAAGGAAAAGAGCGGCAATATAGTTTTCCATATAAGATCCCGTTTCAGACAATTCAAAATTTGTCATCTTTTTAGTCACTTCTACCACATCCCGCCTTATGCGGTTTGTAAGGCAGCTCATTTTTGCGCCAAGAAGAGAACCATTTCCAATAAATGTAATCTTATCAAGATCCATTTCAGGAAGCAGGCCGATTGTTATCGCTTTTTCAAGATCAACATAACTTCCGAATCCTCCTGCCAGGATAACCCGCTGAAGATCATGGACGGTAAGGCCAACCTCTTCAAGGAGCGTCATGCAGCCGCTGTATATGGCGCCCTTTGCCCGTATGAGGTTGTCTATGTCTGGTTCGCTCAGAACCACATCCCTGTCGATCTGTGTCTCATCCATCCATGCAAGCACGTATTCGTAAACACCGTCGGTTTCACGGATACGCGGAGTACTAAGATCCCTGTTGAATTTTCCGAGGTTATTTATGACTCCGGCCTCAAACAGGGATGCGACCATTATTATAAGACCCGAACCGCATATTCCCTTTGGCCTGACGTTTCCAATTGTTATATTCATGGGCTCGTACGTGACAGGATCTATTGAAAAATCCTCGATAGCCCCCTTTGTGGCACGCATTCCGAACTTGACACCTCCTCCTTCAAATGCCGGCCCGGCAGAGCAGGCGGCGCAGGCAAGCCAGTCTTTGTTACCTATCACTATCTCGGCATTCGTTCCGATATCCATGTAAAGAGTCAGCTCTTCGGAGCGGTATATCCCGGAACCCATAACGCCTGCCACTATATCACCTCCCACATAGCTTGAAATCTGGGGGTATACGAGGGCAGCGACATGGTCGCCGAGAGCTATCCCAAGTGATATGGCTTTTACCGGCGGGTATAGCGTCGAAGCCGGAACATAGGGCGAGCGGCGCATATAGCGCGGATTAATCTTAAGCAGGAGCTGTGTCATTGTTGTGTTTCCTGCAAGTGTAATAGCCGAGATTTCATCAGTGTCAATCCCCGCCTGTACAATTATCTTTTTTATAACAAGGTTTATGGTTTTGATAACTACATCGTGCAGCTTTTCCAGTCCGCCCGGTTTTTCGGCATAAACTATCCTGCTGATTACATCTTCCCCATAACTTATCTGTCCGTTAAAATCAGCGTGCTGGGCAAGCACCCTCCCGTTTATGATGTCGATAAGCTGGCCGTAAACTGTTGTAGTCCCTATATCTATTGCAACGGCATAATTCCGGTCGGTCGTATCTCCCGGCTGTATATTGATAATATGCGTCTTCCTGCCTTCATGAACGGGCCTGGCCAGAGTAACCGTGACTTTAAAACCGTCTTTCCTCAGGACGTCGGGAATCTTTCTGATTACTGGAAGTTCGACGACAAGGCGGTGCTCGTCATATTCTGCTTTCAGATAACTGACCATGCGCGACACGTCCGGAAGGTTGTCCTGGGCGGTCGGTTCCGGAAGCTCAAGGTATCTCTTTTCAACGGGAGGCACGAAAAGGCCCTTCTCTTTAAGCTCATCAAGGTTCATCTCCCTGATGTGCGCCGTACGCCTTGGACTGGGCGGCATATTGAGCACGCTTGCATCTACCGCGGATTCGACCGGAATCCTCACGGAAAGATCGCTCTTAACAGTTGAAAGGCACGCCTGGCGGTATCCTTTATCAACATCTTCACTGCTCAATTTTTCCGTAATTCCGCCTTCAACTTGCCCTTCTTCAATAATAACCCGGCACTTTCCGCAAACACCCTCCCCCCCGCATGAAGCATTAACATGAACCCCTGCCTCCATTGCGACACGCAGGAGATTATCTCCGTCTTCCGCTTTTATGCTTATGTTGTGAGGGTAGAACATCACCTTGTGCATATTTTTTCCCTGTCGGTTTTATCATTCGCCTTTTCTTTTTGCCACAAAGACACGAAGTCACCAAGTGTCTTTTTTGTGTCTTCGTGTCTTCGTGGCAATAATTTTCGATATTCTATATTCGGTTTTCGATGTCCGGTCTTTACCCTTTCGGCTCATCGAACCTGCAGCTTAACATTATCATATCATCTTCAAAGGTTGTTCTGATCTTGTAGGGCAAGGCCTGGAACAGCCTTATCATTCCCTGATTGCCCGGAGAGGTGTACGCGAAGAGTCCCAGGATGCCGTTTTCCCGTGCAGCTTCGGAAAGTTTTTTAAGTATAATTCTTCCAAGCCGCTTTCCCTGATACTCTTTTATTACCGAAAAGGCGACTTCAGCCATGTTCTTTGCCGGATCAAGAAGATATTCTCCGACGGCAATAACCTTTCCAAAACCGAAT
>JAHJRK010000226.1 GCA_018830925.1 Pseudomonadota bacterium | reverse complement strand
GTAAGTTTCTGGCCGATTGAAAATATTTCACCTGTCTCGAGAAAGAGGCCGTCTGCCGTAATATATTTTATCAGAGCCTTGCCTGAGAATTCATCGGTGTCATATTCAACTGCAACAGGCTCATGGATTTCCTGCTTCCTTTCGGCCTTATTGACAGATCTGTCTGGCGTTTGAATGGTTCCTGAATCGCCGGTAATTTTCAGGACAATTAATGTTATGTTATCTTCCCCTCCACGTTCATTGGCAAGATCAACCAGCATCCCGCCTGCTTTTGACGGGGGATTGCTCCCGGTGATTTTCATTATTTCTTCAGGTGTGACCTTGTCGCTTAGTCCATCAGAACAGATAACGATTATGTCACCCGGTTGTGCTGTTGTTTCACGAAAATCGGGTTCCACCGTCTCTTTGCTCCCTATTGCTCGTGTGATTACATGCCTGTATTTATCTGAAAGGGGTTTTGCGCCTGCCGGGGCAAAGGCGGCATATTCGGCCATTGCGGTGTGAGGCACCGAAAGGAGGCTTATTTCATTATTGCGTATAAGATAAATAGGACTGTCTCCGACATTTGCCGCAATCAGGGTTCCAGTTGTTACGAAAACCGCGGAAACGGTCGAGCCCATTCCTTCAAATTCTTTCCTGCTTTTTGATAACCTGAAAACCTGCTTGTTTGCTTCAAGAATGCCTGAAACCAGCCATGCTGAGTATTTTGAAGCTTTTGGAATTGCCCAGATTGTTTCGGTATCTCCGCCCGCATACCTGTTCATAAGGTCTTTTATCGTATCAACAACAAGCTTGCTTGCCACTTCTCCGGCCAGATGTCCGCCCATTCCGTCGGCGACAACATAAATGCGGAGGTTTTCATCCAGAAAATATGAATCTTCGTTTCCTTTTCTTTTCCTTCCGACATCAGTCATTCCACAGGATTCTATTTTGATCATCTTGTTTCTGACTTCTGCGTTCATGCCGGTTGCCTTATTAATAATATAGATTCTTCTCCCGATTCGTTGGGAGAAAGGGGCCAAGGATTCTTCGCCTGAGGCGGAAAGGGTTCAAGTCTCTGTTTTAAATTCGCTTGCCTGACTCAGCTGGTTTGGTCGGGGAACTTCAATTCAGCTTGTCAGGGCTGTCTCAGGATGTCTGTGAGAGACGGTTCACAAGGGTTATGGCAAAATTCTTAAAAAATAGAAGCTGAATAGACTCTGAAGATCTGTCAAGCAGCGGAGCGCTAATTATCAAAAGTATACAGTCTGTTTCAGCTATAACCGTTGCAGCGCGCGCCTGGCCACAAATATATGCCATTTCTCCGAAACATTCCCCGTGCCCTAACACCGAAATGGTTTTATCCCCTTTTTTAATTGTAACCTTTCCGCTTAAAATAATGTAAAAAGTATCATCTATTTCGCCTTCGGTAACGATTATCTTTCCTTTACGGACTTTAGCGATTTTACTGGTTGCTATGAGTTCCTTAATCTGCTCCTTCGAGAAATTTTTAAAAAAGGGAAGATGAAGCATAAAATCTATGACATCCTTTACTTTTCCGTTAATCGCCGTTTCCGTAAATCCTCTCAGGGCCACTCTTAAATCATAGGCGAGATCCAAACATGTCTGATAGCGTTCGCTGGGATTTTTAGCCAGGGCTTTTTGGGTTATTTCGTCAAGTATTTTGGGGATATCCCGGCGGATACTCAGCAATGATAAGGGATTTTCATTGCCGATTTTATACATTATCGAGAAAGGGTTGTCTCCGGAGAATGCCTTGACTCCTGCCAGCATCTCGTAAAGTACGCAACCCAGAGAGAATATGTCGCTTATGTTGGATGCCTGGGAGTCTTTCAACTGCTCCGGCGACATATAGCTCGGTGTTCCGAAAATTCCCATCTCAACAGTTGTTTCAGTAATCTGGGCAATGCTGAAATCAGCAATTTTGGGCGATAAGGAAGAATCGAGCAATATGTTCGTGGGCTTTATATCCCTGTGTATGACTTTCTGCTTATGCGCATAGTCGAGTGCATTGCACACATTAATTATGATTTCTATAACCGTGTTTAAGGGGAGCAGGCTCTCTTTGCTGCAGTATTTTGCAAGTGTCTCACCTTCAATGTATTCCATCGCTATATAGCAATATTCTTTATACAGGCCGGCGTCATATATTGAAACAATATTGGGATGATTCAACCGGCCGGCGGATTGAGCTTCGACAAAAAAATGCTCCCTTTCCCTGTCCGTAGTCAGCTTCGACATTTTAATGGCCACATTTCTTTTTATATGCGGATCAACTCCAAGGTAAACAACCCCGGAACCGCCTTTTCCGAGCTGTCTGGAAATTTCATATCTTCCGACAGTATCGATAGCTTTAAGATCCTGTACCGGTGCGGGGTTTTTGGCGATAGTATCATCTGTTGTGCCAACCATTAGTCATCCCTTGTAAAAAGGCCCGTCAAAACTACAGAATAAACGTCATATCGGTTGCAACGCCGTAACACTCTATTTTACGCTTCTTTTTGGCGATACTTTGCCTGCAGGTCTCAACAATTCTATTCATTTCACGATCCGTTCTTTCCTGGTTTAAATGGAAAAGCCCCAGTTTTTTAACTCCTGCATCAAAAGCTATCGAAAGAACATCGGTATATGATGAATGCCCCCACTCTATTTTTTTTTCATATTCCTTGGGAGTATATTCGGCGTCGTGAATAAGGAGATCTGCACTCATTGAGAATTCGAGATAGGATTTCAGGGGCAGGCCTCCCGGATGAACAAAGCCGAGCTCATTATCCGTAAGAAAGACAAAGGATTTACCATCTTCTACAAATTTGTATCCGCTTCCGTTATTAGGGTGACTCAATTTTATGGGGATGACGGTTACGGAGCCTATTTCAAATTGGGTCGGGCAGGCATCTACATATACAATATTCGCCTTTAAATCGGAATATTTTACGGGAAAGTTAGGGGGAGCCATTACCTTTGACAGGATTGTCTCAACGAACTTGCTGTGAAAAGGGCATCTGTGCATTTCAAATTCGGCCTGTTTTGAATAAAGGGGCTTGAAGAATGGGAAGCCCATCAAATGATCCCAGTGTGCATGGGTGAATATGAAATTGTATTTATAAAGGTTTTCTTTGACAAGTTGGTTACCGAGTCGCCTGATTCCTGTTCCGGCATCAACTATAATGATGTCACCACTTTTTGCCCTTATTTCAATACAGGTTGTGTCTCCGCCGTATTTTAAGTAATCCTTGCCGGAAACAGGTATTGAACCCCTTGACCCCCAGCATTTAATATACATATTGTCAGCCTTCCCTTAGGATTTGTTACGAAATAAACATTACATTTCTGACTATTTTGTTACGGCTTCTTATGCCTGTCACGGCTTACGGTTCCTTATGCCGGTCGCGGCATTTAAATGTTAGTAAGTCAGAAATTATTTCCTGCGTTTTTCTGCCCCTCAAGGGGGCACTGAAAATAGTACCCCTCGAGTGGGTACTGAAAAAAGTCCCGTTTATCGGGCGGTTATTTTTGAAATTCGGCTTAAAATGTTTTTCCGAAAAAGGTATACCAGATTCCGTTAAATTCCCATTTTTTTATTATTTTAGCAGTAAGTTTAGATAATTGAAAGTCAATTTCTTCAGCCTCTCTTCTTAAAAGCCCTGATGAAATAAAGCTTTTTTTATTTGTAAAGCCTTCCGGATTGATAAGAAGTTTCATTACATCATAGTGTATATTTGCAATAATAAGATCCGATGGAAGCCGGATAAAATCCTGTGCCGATCCCTGAACCGAAATTATCCTTTCTTCCATACCGTTCAGAAAGATGTTTTTTTTAGCTGTGGTTGCAGCAAGATAATTGATGTCAACAGCAAGGGTTTTTTTGCTTCCAAGATGTGCTGCGGCAATTGATAACAGCCCTGTTCCCGTGCCCAAGTCCATAACGGATTCGATCTGCCCGCAGGCAAAGGCCAGTTCGAGAGCTTCCATGCAGTCATGTGTTGTCGGGTGGGTTCCCGTTCCGAAAACAACTCCCCGGGATCGAGGATGATTTCAATGCCGTTTTGAAGGCTCTCCCGGGTCTCCCACGGAGGATTTATTATGAACCTGCCGATTCTGAGAGAAAATGGCATTTTGCCATGCCACTCATCATAAGTCATCCTGTAATCGTCTATTAATGTTAAGCCTGGTTGCGCCACCAGGAGTTTTTTGATTTTATCCTGTGGCGGGCTTTTGAAGAAAAGAAAGGAAAAGTCATCTTCCTGCCAGTTGCCGATAAATTCGGTGCCGAAGAAATTGCATTCCGGATTGATCCGCCCTTCAAGGTAGTAGATGTAGAGATCCTTGTAAGGAATACCTGCTACCGGCATGGTCATTATCTGCTTTTGCCGCCCTTCCCCTTTATTTCTCTGTTTATCTGATCCATATACCACTCCATCGGATCCATAAGAGTGTATCCCATTTTTTGAAGTTTTTTCTTGATCGGGCTTATGTTCTGGGTCAGAAGATAAGGGAATACCGCCCGTTTCCCTTCATCCCAGTATCGCGCGACAAGGATGCTTCCGAAAGATACGTTTTCCTCAGTTATCGCATCGACGATTTTTTTCATCTGCCCGAGTTTCTCTTCAACAAGAATACATAAAAGAGACCCCGGTTCGCCTATTCCGAGAACATTTACAAAAGCCCGCAGCAGATCATCGACCGAAATAATTCCTTGGAGTTTGCCCTTTTCATCAACGACAGGGAATGCACCGACTTTTGTCTGAAGAACGAGTAAAAGAACATCCTGAATCGTGTAGGAGGGTGAAACAGTTACAGGATTAATGGTCATAATATCCTTTACCTTCAGGTCGGATATTTTCTCTTTTTCCTTGCGGTTTTCGTAATCAAGTATAACTGTCGAAGGAAGCGCGCTCCTTATGTCACGGTCAGTGATTATCCCGATGAGCCTGTTATCCTCTTCCACAACAGGAAGGTGCCTGATGCAGTGAGCCGCCATTTTATCTCGTGCCTCTAAGATGCCCGCACCTTTGTCAACTGTTATAACATTACTGGTCATTGATTTGCTTACAAACATATTGCCCTCCAACACATAGTTTCTTGTGCTATACAACCCGGTACATGAAAAATCCTGTGACTGCCGGGATGCGACCTGATTAAAAACACATTATTGCTTTGCATGTCATGTTGCAATAGCTAATAATCGTTGACGATTTCGTAAAAAACCATTCTGCTTAAGTTGCGCTTCATCTTTCGTCATCCAGCGCACCGACAAGTACGATGGATTGCTCATAATTTGGGCACTTTGTCCGCCTGAGAAGGAATTTTTCTACTTTGCCCTCCTAAGATCGACTTTTTACGATTTTATCAAGTTTGACGGTTTATATAAAGGCCCGTCAACTATTTATATTTAAAAGAATTTCAACATGGTTTTTTGCCAGTTCCGGAAGCCGTGACAGGGAGTATCCTCCTTCAAGGACTGAAATAATCCTTCCCCCGGAATATTTTTCCGCCATGGCGAATATCTTTTTCATTATCCAGGAAAACCCGTCAGTTGTAAGTTTTATATCGGACATATCATCATCAGCGTGAGCATCAAATCCGGCCGATACTATTATTACTTCAGGTTCGAATCTTTCAAAAGAGGGCAGAAGGTCATTTTCGATAAGTCTTTTGTATTCTTCATCTCCCCACCCGGGGAGAACCGGAGAATTTTTTGTAAAGCCGTATCCTTCTCCTGT
>JAHJRK010000225.1 GCA_018830925.1 Pseudomonadota bacterium | reverse complement strand
TGCAAATCTCGGAGGTTATGACGTAAGCGATATGGGCAAGGTTATGTATGAAGGGTGAGGGGATGTGAAAATTACCTTGACAGGCAATAAGCAATAATTGTATTTTTTACGCAATATAGTGGAAAGGATATTAGCGTTGGAAATGAGTTAAATGCCAACAATATTTAAGAGGCATGGGTTTCGTTTCTTATTTTATAGCAATGAAGGATTTGAGCCGTGCCATTGTAATTGGACATGGCGGTGAGGCAAAGTTCTGGATACCTTCATGCCGGCTGGTATGGAGCTATAATTTGAATGCAAATCAATTAAAGCAGGTTTTAGGTATAATAAAGGAAAATAAACAATTGTTTGAGGAGAAATGGGATGAATATTTCCATCGCAGAACAAATTAAAACACCTGCAATCTTGAGTGTCAAATTTTCAGAGGATTCCATGCATATCGGCTTGGGTGATGGAAGGATTATTACAATACCACTGGCATGGTATCCAAAACTTTCTGATGCAACAAAAGAGCAATTAGAAAACTACGAGATTTCACCATCGGGTTACGGTATACACTGGCCTGATATAGATGAGGATTTGAGTGTTTTAGGATTTCTTTTCCCCGATAAGAAGTAAGGCTTAAAATAAAGGTTTTTTCAGGAGGCAAAATGGGGTAGCTGTCAACAGAGATAGCTCAGACAGAATTACAGTTGCCTTCCCCTACGACCCTGCGCTCGTCGCCAAAGCCAAAACCATCCCCGGCCACAGATGGAACCCTAAGGGAAAATACTGGAGCTTTCCGGATTCAAATGGGACTTTAGATAAGATTCTGAAAGTCTTTGAAGGCGAAGAAATTCAGATAGACCCTTCCCTGCAAACACAACTGCCTCACCCTGTCATTGCGAGCACCACAACGCCTCCTCTGTCATTGCGAGGGACAAAGTCCCGTGGCAATCTTTCGCATAACTTTGATACCCTCAAACGTGAACTCCTCTCAAGGAAATACAGCTACAAAACTGTGAAAGGCTATCTCTATTACAATAGAGATTTTTTGAGTTTTATCAAGAAGCAGTCATCAGACATAAGCGATTCAGATATAAAGGATTATCTCCTTCACCTTGCTGAAGAAAGACAGTCAGCAACATCAACATTGAATCAGGCTATTAACGCCCTGAAATTCTATTACGGCTCAATGCTCAAGAAGAAATTCTTGTACGAGATAAAAAGACCACGCAAGGATAAGAAACTTCCGGTTGTCTTAAGCAAAGAAGAAGTTGCAAAAATTCTCTCATCTATTGATAATATCAAACACAGGGCGATATTGATGCTTGTCTATTCGGCAGGTTTACGAGTGGGTGAGGTGGTAAGATTGAAAATAGAAGACATAGACAGTAAAAGAATGCTGATTCATATTAAAGGCGCAAAAGGCAGGAAGGATAGATACACTTTGCTTTCTGAGATGGCTTTAGAAATACTAAGAAAATACTGGAGAGATTATAAGCCTGAAAAGTGGCTCTTTGAAGGTGCAAGAAAGGAGAGATATATTTCAACGCGAACAGTTCAACATATTCTGGAGCATGCATGTACACAAGCAGGCATCCGTAAAGACATATCAGTGCATACACTACGCCACAGCTTCGCTACACATCTGCTTGAAGGAGGGACGGATTTGCGATATATTCAGGAACTTTTGGGTCATGCCCATAGCAAGACGACGGAGATTTATACTCATGTAAGCACAAAAAGCTTGGGAAAGATAACAAGTCCGTTGGACACTCTAAGTTTAACGAAAGGAGGCGATGAGTGACATTTCTTGTCAAAAAGGGGGATTTTGGCGATTCAGCCAGAATCAGGATATCCGCCATATGTCGTCTAACATCCCAAATCTGGACAAAAAGCGAAGTAGTTCGGATATGAAGTAGTTAGCCGCTCATTGCGGGCAGACGGAGGGGAAATAAGATGTTTAAAAATAACCGTCCCATTTCTATTTTAGGAGGGAAATCGTATGAGTATTTCTCGTGAAACCAAAACACAGAATAATTCATGGTGCATGGCAAACTTCTTGTTGTTTACCTGTCTTGCACTAAGCCTTGCGGGATGCGTAACACAGTCGTCTTTGAGAACTGCTTTTACCTCTCAATTGACAACCGAGATTGGAATTATGATAGAACTGCAGTATGCAACCGATACTACGATTTTTCCCATGGCCTTACCAGCAGAAGAGATCAATATTCGGGTCTATAGGGACGTCGATGAATCCCTTGCCGCCTATGAGACCTTTGACTTTGACTACACCAGCAAGACGAACCCACTTCTGGAAAAAGAACTCTTCCGGCAGTTGGAAAAAGTCCTGCAAGCGCATGGGCTAACACGCGTCAAAAAGAATCCGCAGATCGTCATCAGCATGGACTTTTTTGTCGGTAAGAAGGAACAATACACTCCGCCGCAGACAGTCACCAACACAGAAATGAAGTATGTCTGGAACACCGCCATGTGGGGCTGGAACGTAGGGGGCTATACTTCAGCGGTGCCGGTCACAAGCTCGACGACACAGCCCGGCTATACCACAACCAGCTATTACAGTAATATCCGCCTCAATTTCCTAAACCACGCCAAGTTGGCGGGAGGCGAAAAGCTGGAAACCCCGCCATTGATCTGGCTCGGTGAGGCGGATAATGAAGGGGCTGAACCGGATATTCGCAGGATTGCACCGGTTATGTTTGGCGAGCTTATGGGGGAGTTTCCAGACCAATCCGCCAAAGCTCCGAGACGCTATGTGCGCTGTTTTCGTTATGGTGGGCTGGGGATCGGGTTTGCTCCTTTGGACTGGCGCACTATCAGTTATGTAGCGCCGTCTTCGGTAGCGGCCGAACACGGTATAAAACCGGGGGATGTCTTGGTGTCAATCAATGGCGAGAGTGCCGGTAATTGGCCTTCCTATCAATATTGGGTCACTAGCAGTCCATGGCACTATCGTTCCAAGGATCCCTATTTCCAGCATGTTTTATCCAACCGGGGCGACTTGGATGTGGAACTGGTAATACAGTCGGCTGAAACAGGAAAAAGTGCCACGTTCCGGATGAGGCCTCGTAGTGAGGATCGCTGCCTGTATGTTGATCAATACGGCATCCCTCTCCAGAAAACTACGGGGTCACCCAGGTAAGTAGTTTTCGCTGAATAAGCCTCTCAGCGAAAAACCATAGCTTTAAAGCCTGATAGATACCGGCATTTTGTCTTAGAGGGTATCGATAGAAAAGAAGACACTTTTAGGAGAAGAAAATGGGACGGTTTTATTAAAAAAATATGCCTGCAACGGACGGCTAACACGTTGCAAAAAACTAGCGTCCAAACCTTTAGGGCTTCTTTTGCAATGGAACCGTTAG
>JAHJRK010000224.1 GCA_018830925.1 Pseudomonadota bacterium | reverse complement strand
TTTTTCTTTTCGTCTTTCTTTTCATCAACAGTTCCTGAAGTTACAGAGGCTTTTTCAGAAACAGAGGGTTCTTTAGGTTTTGCAAAGCTGATTTTAAAGCCTGAATTTTCATCCGCAACCTGATACGGAACATCCTTTTTCAATAAAACAAGAATTCGTGCCGTATGCCCTGTTTCGGCCATTTCAGAAATATTAATTTCCGATATTATTCCACTGTCAGGTTTATAGGAAGTCTCAATACTGCCCAAAAGTGTTTCCGGCAGATAGAACAGTATTCCCAGAGGAGAATACTGTTTAACCGAGGTATATGTCAATTGTTTGGTTCCTGTAATAGAAACATTCGCAAACTGCCCATCTTCGTTTGTAGTTATTCCCGTTATAACTGCAACACTCTGATCCTTCTGCTGGGCATAACTGTCGGAAGTAAATCCTGCAAGCAAAGAAATGACAACGGCGAGAATAGCGATTGCTAAATGAACTTTAAATAATTTCAACTGGTCATGATTCATATTATTCTTCTCCAAGAGGTTTCTGAAGTTTAAGTTCTCTTTCTTGGATACTTCTTTTCCCCATCATATTTTCAGTTTCTTCCTCAATGATTATACTGTCCTTTAATATCTTAGCAACTCTACCGGAATTAAGTCCCATATAACTCCCCTTCGCAACAATATATCCTTTACCAGAAGCCTCTTCCACAAGAGCTTTATTTCCGCTCTTGGCATGCATTATCGCCACAAGTTTCAATTGACCCAGATCAACCATTTCAAGGGGAGTTCTGGGAATACGCCTTTCCTTGTCTTGTTTCTCAGGGCTCGAAGCAACCCCTTCTTTAAATAAAGGGGCAAAAGGATCTATCTTTCCTTCAGGATTATAACCAGCCGTTCCCTCAGGCTGCATTTTTGCAATTTCTGTCTGAGATACTGATGCAATTATTTGCTCCGCTGGAGAAGGAACACCTGCTATCCGTTTATCAGCCTGTACCCCTGCATCCTGTTGTACCTTATCAGATGTAAGCGTTTCGCTTGAAACAGGTATTGCCTGCTGCTGAGAAGAAACAGCCTGTTTTTCAGCTTCGACAGCAGTTGCTTGAACAGGCGCTGAAACGGCATTGCTCTTTGCAACTATCTTCTTGCTGACAGCAACAGCCTTTTGAGGCGGTTCCTTTTTATCGCCACATCCAATTATCAGTTGAATCAGGCATAAAATACCAAATGCAATATTAATTTGTGTCAGATGTTTATCCATGCTTACCAGGCTTTGTTGCAGCAGTATTCTTTTTTGCGGCTCCCTTTTTTGCTTTACCTGCAGGTAGGGCAGCCTTGGCTTCCAAAAACTTATAAGTCACAGCAGTACACGTTGTAACAAGTTCATTATTCTTTTTAGCCGGGTCGGGCTTCATATTAATATCTTGAATATTGACGATTCTTGGAAGTCTTGCCACTTTGTCAAAGAAAAGAGCGACATTATGATAATTGCCGGAAATTTGTATTGATACCGGAATTTCAGCATAAAAACTCTGATTCCGTTCATTTCCAGGCTGGAACAACACAAATTCAAGTCCGGCTTCCTGACCTGAAAGAGATATGCTTTCAAGAAGAGTAGGAATCTCCTTTGTTTCTGGAAGTGCTTTCATAACTACTTTCAGTTGCGCCTCTGCATTATTCATCTCTTCTCGCAGTTTAGACAGATTTTTTGCTGTATTTATGGCAACAGAAAGCTTCTTGTCCAGTTCAACATACTCTGAACCCAGCTTCTGTATCTCTTGCATTTTTGGATAATACATAAAATAGCCAAAAACACCCATTGTTAGCAATAAGATGCCTGAAAAAATGAGAATTCTTTGTATCTTTGAAAGTTTTTCAAGCTTTTCAAATACAGGAGCAATTGATTTTGAGAGGTTCGGCTTTTCCATTATTTTTTTGCCTTACTTTTTTCCTCTTTCTTTTCTTCTTTTTTCACTGCTTTGCTGCATGATATTTCAAAACTTTTTAGTCTTGCCTGTTTGACCACACTTTGTTTCAAGGTTTTTAAATTGACTGTTTCGAAAAGCTTCGATCTTTCGAGACGGGTCATAAAATCGGCAACAGTCTGATTGTCTACCGCAATGCCAGAAATATTTACGGCATTTCCCTTTCCGTCAAAACTGATAAACCACATCCGCTTCGGAACAATAAGATTGGTCATTGAATCCATAAGGCTTACCGGTTCATAGCGATTGGATTCAAGAGTCTTGATAACATCCATTTTAGTGTTGAGGATTTCAAGTTTTCCCTTAATCTCATTGATTTCTTTATTAATCAATGCGTATTTTGCAATTTCAGTCTTTGTCTTTTCAACTTTTGATTTAATCTCTTTAACCTGACCGCTTAACTTCATATTATAATAAACCAAAAGTATAAAAACCAAGAATAAAGAGAAAAACAGTATTGATAACTGGCGGCGGACATTCTCTTTTTTTCTTGCGGTTCGAAAAGGCAGAAGATTAATTTTTATCATTTATCATCAACCCTTCTAAGTGCCAAGCCCATGCATATAGCGGCCTGAGGAGCAATTTTTTCAAGGTATGAAGAATCAAGGTTATCAGCCACTTCCAACTTGTTAAACGGATTAATTGTTTCCACTTCAGCTGAAGCTTCAGTAGCGAGCAGCTGGCGAAATTCCTTTATATTGGCTCCGCCGCCGCTTAATATTATTTTTGTTATTGTATCATCAGGATATGTGGAATAAAAAAAGTCGAGCGCGCGTTTGATTTCTGCACACCAGTCCGATACAACCGAAGATACTATTTCATTTAAATCTTCAGGAGAAATTTTTTCATTCTGGCCGCCAAATTTCATTTGTTCGGCTTCTTCTAAAGAGCATCCCGCAAGAGAAACAATTTTTTGATTTATCTGTCCGCACCCCAGAGAGACATCTCTCATAAACAAGGAAGAAAGTCCTTTTAAGATATTCAATGATGTTTTACCTGCTCCGATATCAATTAAAGCAATAGTTTCATCTTTTGCATCATAATTGAATTCAAATATATTTTGCAGAGCGAAGGCTTCCACATCTATTATGCACGGATTTAGTCCGGCCATATTAACAAGGTTAATATATTCACTTACCATTTCATTTTTTGCGGCAACAAGGAAAACACTCATCTGATTTGGATTATTTTCATTCTCTCCGAGAATTTGAAAGTCAAGATTCACATCGCTTATGTCAAAAGGAATATATTGCTCAGCCTCGAACTGGATAGTCTCCTGCAGCTTGCGTTCATCCATTGTCTGAACATTAATTTTCTTTACAATAACAGAAAATCCGCCTATCGATACTGCTACATTTTGTTCTTTCAATTTGTTTGCTTTGAAGAGCTGGCGGATATAATCTGCAACAGACTCATGATCGTTAATTGCACCATCTTCAATTAACCCGGGGGGGATATCGATCATGCCGAATTTTTTCAGACGACGCCCTTTTTTCGTTTCAACAACCTCACCCGCTTTAAGGGTTCTTGACCCGATATCCAAGCCTATAAGATGATTTTTACTGCCGAATGCCATGAGAAACTCTCAAT
>JAHJRK010000223.1 GCA_018830925.1 Pseudomonadota bacterium | reverse complement strand
TGGTCGGGACGACTGGATTTGAACCAGCGACCCCAGCGTCCCGAACGCTGTGCTCTACCAGGCTGAGCCACGTCCCGACTTACAGGCTGTCCTATTTATTCCACTATTATCTTGTTGTCAATAGACTTTGTTTCCGCCCTTGCTCCTATCATCTAACTCCTGCTCTCTGATCCCTGCCACTGATTTACCATTCATTATTTCAACGGATTTTTAATCATAATCGTTTCGTCTCTTCCGGGTCCTACTGAAACAATATTGATTGGTATTTCAGTCAATTTCTCAATTTTATTTAAATAATTCCTTGTTGTTTTCGGCAGCTCTTTCAGGCTTCGGATTCCGGATATATCCTCACCCCATCCGGGCATCTCTTCGTATACGGGTTTACATGCAGACAGAACTTTGATTGAAGCAGGGAAATCTTCTATCAATTTCCCATTATATTCATATCCTGTGCATATTTTCAGAGATTTCAATCCACCGAGGACATCCAGTTTCGTTATCGCGAGACCGGTCAGACTGTTTAATCTTGCTGCATTTCGGAGAATAACAGTATCGAGCCATCCGCATCTTCTCTTTCTACCTGTAGTCGCGCCGAATTCAGCCCCTTTTTTCTGCATGTAATCGCCTGTTTCATCAAGAAGTTCGGCAGGGAAGGGGCCCTCTCCGACTCTTGTGGTATACGCCTTTACAATTCCAACTATGCCCGTGATCTCTTTAGGCCCTATCCCAGAACCGCTGCACGCATTGCCGGCAACAGTGTTGGATGACGTTACATACGGATAAGTCCCGTGATCTATATCGAGATGGGTTCCCTGTGCTCCTTCGAAAAGAACATGTTTTCCTTCCTTCATGGCTCTGTGGATAACAACAGAGATGTTTGTAATATAGGGAGCGAGAAGTTTGGAGTAGGAAGAGTATTCCTTTATTATACTTTCAGCGTCGAGCGCTTCACAGGAAAGATATTTTTCGAGGATGAAATTTTTTTCGGGAAGTACTGATAAAAGCCTTTCCCTGAAAACTTCAGGATCGACGAATTCGGCAAATCTTATCCCTCTGCGTGATACCTTGTCGTCGTAGCATGGGCCGATCCCGCGTCCGGTTGTTCCGATCCTGTTTTTCCCCATCATGCTTTCGGAAGCCACGTCTATATTTTTATGGTAAGGCAATATGACATGAGCCTTTTCACATATCATAAGATTGTCGGGATCTACCGGCACACCTTTTTCTTTGAGGTAATCTATTTCATCTAGAAGCACTTTGGGGTCGACAACGACACCATTTCCGATGATACAGGTTTTTTTCTGCAGAATGCCCGAAGGAACAAGGTGGCTGATGAATTTTTCCCCGTTTACGACCATTGTATGGCCTGCATTGTTCCCGCCCTGAAACCGCACTACCATATCGGCATATTCGGCAAGCAGATCAACGATTTTGCCTTTGCCTTCATCTCCCCATTGAGTTCCGATGATTACTATATTAGCCACGGATATTGCTCCTTTCGTCAGTCTGATCGTGTTTCATTAACTCAAAACACAAAACTCAAAACGGTCATTCACGTCCTTCGCACCTGATAATTTTCGGCCTCTGGTTTTTAAGCATTTGAACCCCCGAATCCTTGTCAGCTTTCACTATTCACACGTCTTGCCTTGAAAAACTCCCGGATCAGGCTCCTGCATTCTTCTTCACAAATACCGGATATTATCCCGGTTCTGTGATTCAGTCTTTTGTCTTCTGCAAAGTTATACAGGGAGCCGGCTGCCCCTCCTTTGGGATCATATGTTCCAAATACCACGCTTTCAATTCTTGCATAAATTACTGCACCCATGCACATGATACAGGGTTCAACAGTTACATAAAGAATTGTATTCAACAGCCTGTAATTTTTTATTTTATTTCCTGCCTCCCTCAGCGCGAGTATCTCTGCGTGAGCCGAAGGATCACAAAGGGATATTGTCCTGTTATATTCAGATGAAAGGACTTCTCCGTTTTCGGCAACAAGTATTGCACCTATAGGAACTTCGCCATTTTGTCCAGCCTTTTTTGCCTCGACAATGGCCTGCTTCATGTATTCTTCGTGTGTCTTGTTCTTCATGCTTGTGGAATAAATCCTGGATTTCCGTTTTATGGACTATTGTCTCCGGTTAACGGTTGTTAAGCACCTGAATCCTTGAATCATAAAATCCCTGCCCCCTTTTACTCTTCACTACGCAGCAGGAGAACGCTTTGACCCTTGCTCTTATGTCCTGGTCTCCGATCCCAGCTTTTTCCGTTGACATTGTCATGACTATATCTTATTAACAGCCCAAATTTCAAATCAATTCATTTTGCGCCCGTAGCTCAGTTGGATAGAGTGCCGGACTACGAATCCGTAGGCCGCAGGTTCGAATCCTGCCGGGCGCGCCAGTTTAAACAAAAAAGAGCTGCTTTTGCAGCCTTTTTTGTTTTATAAAGCGCTAATGTTTGTTGCAAACCTTATATAAATGTTATATGTAATATCCTAAATAATAAGAAAAATCCTTCCGGGCTCATCATATAAACTAGAAAACGGGCTATATTTTATGAAAACAGCTTTGATAACGGGAATAACAGGTCAGGACGGAGCTTACCTTGCTGAATTGCTTCTTAACAAGGGATATACTGTTCACGGTATAAAACGTAGGGCCTCCTCCTTCAACACCCAGAGAGTTGACCATTTATACAGGGATCCCCATGAAGAGGACGTAAGGTTTTTCATGCACTACGGAGACATGACGGATTCCGCCAATCTTATCCGTATCATCCAGGAAGTCCAGCCCGATGAGATATACAATCTTGCCGCACAGAGCCATGTTCAGGTATCATTTGAAACACCTGAATATACTGCAAACACTGACGCTATTGGTGCCCTGAGAGTTCTCGAGGCGATAAGAATCCTCGGCCTTGAAAAGAAGACCCGTTTCTATCAGGCTTCATCAAGCGAGCTGTACGGGAAAGTTCAGGAGACTCCACAGACCGAGCGCACTCCGTTTTATCCCCGATCGCCTTATGCCTGCGCCAAACTCTACGCATACTGGTGTACCGTGAACTACCGTGAAGCATACGGCATGTTTGCATGCAACGGTATCCTGTTCAATCATGAATCGCCGCTT
>JAHJRK010000222.1 GCA_018830925.1 Pseudomonadota bacterium | reverse complement strand
TTTTCTGCGATTATTTCGCCTTTAAGTATTTTTGTTGTGGTATTTATTGCTCTTTCCCTTTCTTCCGGGATTATCATCTCGAAAGCATTAAGTCCCTTTTTAAAATCGTCTTCAGTGATTCTGAAATTTTCAAAGGCGCTTATATTTACAAAAGTAACGCGGCCGTCAATGTCCATTTCAAAGATGGGTTCCGGCAGTAAATTCGCAAGATCTCTGAACCTTGCTTCGCTCTCACGGAGATATTTATCGGATTGCAGCAGATTTGAATAAATAGAATTGAATTCTTTTGCAAGTTGACCGACCTCGTGCTTCGGGTATTTTTTGTCGGTTTGTAATTTCCCGGATTTTATATTTTCGAGAAGACTGTTTAAAGGTCTGAAGGCAACCTGGCAAATTACGGTTAAAATAAGGGCACAAATTATGAAGGCAATAACAAATCCATTTATTAAAAAGGCCGTTTTTCTGTTCGCCTCTTTTATGATCTCCTCTTTCGGCTGATGAACAACTATGTACAATCCTGCCTTTTTTACAGGCCGGAAAGAGGCAACCCACGAGATATTATTGTAATAATATTCGGCAATTCCCTCTTTCCGGCCGAAGTTATTAGGAACGGTAATGAAATTCTTATCAATCGATTCCGGATTTATTGCGGCATCGGATATTTCCGGGAATACCAAGACACTGCCTTCAGCAGAAATAATGTACGCATGCCCTCTCGCACCGATTTTCGTATTGACTACCCGGCTTATAATGTTTTTCAACTGTTCCCCTGAATAAACTCCCATTATTAATCCTTCCGGTTTTCGTTCCGGAGAATATACTGGCGAGATGAAACGGCACGCAAGATCATCCCCAATCGAGTTAAACGTCCCCAAAAAATAGATTTTAGTCCCTGCTGAAAACTTCGATTCTTCGATTCCCTGAGGCAAGTTGTCTTTCCCGCCGGGAGAAAATTTGTCCGAACGGTATATGCTCTCTTTCCTGGCGTTAAAAACAGAATAACCGTCAAAAAAAAGAGATATCGATTTTATATTTTGAAAAGCCCTTTCAATCCGGTTTTTATCCATCGAAACGATATCAGGCTTTCTTGAAAGCTCTTCCAGATCCTTAGCGGCCTCGTCAAATGACATATTCAGCATCTCTGCAAGTTGCCCGGCTATTTGTGCCTGCGAATCGCTTGCATCCGTCATGACATCTCTTTTTATGATGGGTGTAATAAACAGAATCTAGCCCAAAAGAAGCAGGCCCATTATTATTCCCAGAGTCACAATCAGTTTCGTTTTAATGCTGTGAATATTAATCATTTTCCAGTATGTAATTTCCTCTTTGAAATCTTTGAATAACATCTTATTGAAAGACATGTCGTTGCATGGGGCATGCGCCCTTATACCCCGCCTCGACTTTTGTAACCTGTTTACAATATAGCTGCGAGCTTATAATATTTATATCATCAGATTGTCAATTAATCATGCAATAAATATTGATGAACTCGCAAAAAATACATAAATGTTTTTTTATCAGGCTGCTGTTGCAAAGTCTCTATGAATTGGATATCGTTTATATTATTCATCAGCAAAATAATTAACCATCAGAGACGGATACAGGGGGAAGCATGAACAATAATGATCCTTTCAAAATCAAACAGGATGGCCACATAGTATGGCTCACATTAAACAGGCCTGAAAAACTGAACGCGATGGGGTTTGCCTTTTTCAAGGGACTTACGGAAAATATTGAGAAATTCAACAAAAACCCTGATATCAGGACAATTATTATCAATGCCGAAGGAAAAGATTTTACGGCAGGACTGGATCTTACGGAAGCAGGCTCCATGCTCGGGCAAGGTTCCGCTGATTCACGCGATGAACTGAGGGAGAAGATACTCGAACTTCAGGAAAGCATTAATATAATAGAAAGGTGTCGTAAGCCCGTGATTGCGGCAGTTCATGGGCACTGCATCGGAGGCGGTGTTGACCTGCTATGCGCGTGCGACATCCGCATTGCATCAAAAGATGCCGTTTTCAGTATCCGCGAAACGCGGATCGCCATAATTGCCGATCTTGGAACTCTTCAGCGACTTCCCCACATAATCGGCGGAGGCAGGTTCAGGGAACTGGCTCTCACAGGACGGGATTTTACAGCCGACGAAGCCTTGAAAATAGGGTTTATAACTAAGGTTTGTGAAGACAGGAAGGAGCTCGAAAAGGAGGCGGAAAAAATTGCTTTGAGCATTGCGGAAAATCCGCCTCTGACGGTTCAGGGAGTAAAAGATGTCATTCTGTTCAGCAGGGATAACGGCATCTATCCGGGGCTGAAGTACGTTGCACAGAAAAACTCGGCAGCGCTTCCTTCGGAGGACCTTTTTGAAGCTGTAGGAGCTTTCATGGAAAAAAGAAAGCCTCTATTCAAAGGAAAATAAACGGATTATGACGGCTTCGTAAAAAGTCATTCTGTCCGCCGCGGCGGATTGCGCTTCATTCCTCAAGATTCGCGCGCCTTGCATAAAGAGCTTTTTACTTTGTTGTCTGAATTATGGCTTTTTGCAAAACCATCGATTATAGTTTGGAGGTAAAATGATTAATAATGGTGCATTATCAGGGATAAAGGTTATAGACATGTCACGCCTTTTACCGGGGCCTTACTGTTCAATGATACTTGCGGATCACGGGGCAAGAGTTATTGCCGTTGAGGATAAACGTTTTCTTGCAGACGGCCTTTTTTTTGATCCTGTGAACAGGAACAAGGAGCATATCTCACTTAATTTAAAAACAGAGGAAGGAAAAGAAATTTTTTTCAAACTCATAAAAGATGCCGATGTATTCATGGAAGGTTTCAGGCCTGGAGTTGCCGGCAAACTTGGCATTGACTATGAATCGGTGCGCAAAGTTAATCCGGGGATAATATACTGTTCAATAACAGGCTACGGCCAGACCGGTCCCCACAGAGACAGAGTCGGACACGATGCCAATTACCTCAGTATTTCAGGTGTCCTCGATATTATAGGCGAAAAGGACAGAGCTCCTGCTATTCCGGGAGTTCAAATCGCCGATATAGCGGGCGGAGGAATGAACGCCGCTATTGGAATTCTTCTTGCCCTTTTTGCCCGTGAAAAAACAGGAGCCGGACAATATATCGATATATCAATGACGGACAGCATGGTAAGCTTTCTGCCGGTACCTCTTTTTTTTCGGCAGATTACGGGTCAGGTTACAAATCGAGGTGATTCTTTTCTCTCCCACAGGTATGCGTGTTACAACACATATGAGACAGCCGATGGGCGCTACATTTCAATCGGTGCTGTTGAAAACCGCTTCTGGAAAAGGCTGTGCGAAATCATGGGGGTACCCGGCTATACCCCGCTTCAATACGATGAAACCCGAAGGGCTGAGATAACAGAATTCATGAGGACAGCCTTCAGGAAAAAGACTCTGGCCGAGTGGGAGATTAT
>JAHJRK010000221.1 GCA_018830925.1 Pseudomonadota bacterium | reverse complement strand
ATCCGCCTGCCCTCAATCGCCATAAAAGAATCATCAGGAAATATCCGCATCATCCGCAGATTCGGGTATGAAGATTATAAAAACAGGCTCTCCTGAACCGAAACAGCGAGCGCATTCCCAGCCGAAGGTCCCGCCAGCGGCACGTCCGCCAATCTTTATGGCGGATATGGCGGGCGGACGGAATGACTTTTTGCGAAGCTGTCAATGGCTGAGATGCTCAGAATCCCTTATCCCGCACTTTATTATCATGCATTAAACGTTCTCTTATACCCCTGCTCACATAATAATCGCGGCTGAACTCGGACCAGAAACCCTTATTTTTTTCCTTCCAGTCAGGCCCGAAACGCTGGTCAAAATAATCTCCCAGAAGTTCAAAAAGAAACTTCCACGGCGGTTCGCCTTTTTCATGGTCTGAAAGAATCCTTCCGAGAAGATCTTCGAGTTCCGGCAGTTTTTCCTTGGGAAGATATGCTATCGCTCCTTTTTGAATTGAAGACATAAGCGTTTCAGGGTTTATGGCATGGGCGGTCAGCATTACCGCCGGAATTCCCCGGTCAACAGCCTCTTCAAGAAGTTTCAGCCCGTCAACTCCCATGATATCAAGGATCGCAAGATCATACCTGTTTTCTTTTATTTTCCTTGAAGCGCTTTTGTAGTCACGCGCACTGTCAACCAGCGAGTCTTCGAGTATATCCTCGATGGTCTCCAGTATATCTTCCTCATCATCAACAGCCAGAATATGTTTTTTCTTTAGATAAGATTTCGGTTCCGCCATTTGGACCTCCAAGCCAGTTTGTTGATATCAATATATAGTAAGTTAATCGTGCATTGTGAATCGTGGTTCGATTTATTCGCGTGAGATGAAATTAATAATTGAAGCTCCCCGCTGCAAACAGCGGGAAATGCAATCGCTGTTTCGGTTCACGTTCTTTCCTTATCACGCCTCACACCTGCTCATGCCTCACAAAGTCACCGGAGTCGTCTTCATCAAAACAGGAAATTTCAATTTAAATGTTGCTCCCTTTCCTTTCCTGCTCTCAATCGCTATATCCCCTCCAAGACATTTTGCCAGAACGAGGGCTCCGGCCAATCCTATTCCGTGCCCTTTGCGCGAACCTCCGGAATCATTTCCTGCCTTGATATATCTTTTAAAAATACTCTGATGGTGCTCAGGCTCTATCCCAGGCCCGTCATCGGTCACATCAAGCAGAAGAAGATCCGCCTCTTTTTTCATCGTTATTTCTACCCTCCCGCTCCGATAATAAAGGGCGTTTTTAAAGAGGTTCCCTGTTATCTGCCTGAATTTAATCTCGTCCTGTTCGATCTCCTCCCGGACCAAACCGGAAGCAATATCGAGGAAAATTCCGTGCTCCTCAAGGCACTTTACAAGCCCGTCCTGTTTTCTCTCCTGTTCCGATATGGTTCTTCCCGTAATGGTTTCCATGGAATCAATCAGGACTTCATAAACCGCTTCCACGGGCATAAAACGGCAGGAATTAAAACACCCGGCCTTGGACCTGCCTATTTCAAGTATGTCATGGAGCATTCCCCTTGCCTTCTTCGCGCTTCGCAGCATTCTTTGAAGGGTTTTTTCCTGCCGCTGTGTCAGGGTTCCATATTTTTCTCTGTTTTCAAGCAGAAACCTGGCTCCTGTCTCGATAACGGAAACCGGATCTTTAAGCTCGTGAATAAGAAATTCGATCTCGATTTCACGGTAAAGGTAGTCCGGCTGGCCGGTTTCAGCTTTTTCTTTTGATCTGCCTGTATTTATCATCTTCGATCTTATCCGTTGTCGCTTTTCTGCTGTCATTAGGAGCCGTTACGAAATAGCTGTTACTTTCCGGACCATTTCGTTAGGAGCCGTTACGAAATAGCTGTTAAATTTACGGTCATTTTGTTAGGAGCCGTTACAAAATAACCATTATATTTCCGACTATTTTGTTACGGCTCCTTATGCCGATCACGGCTTACGGCTCCTTATGCCGATCACGGCTTACGGCTCCTTATGCCGTTCTCGCCATTTAAATGATACGGTTATTTTATTCCAACGGCTTGATACCATCAGCCGCTGTAAATTGCAAAACAACAGTCGTACCTCCCGAGTTGAAGCAGTCCTCATCCGATTTGCAGTGACTGCAGTTGATTATATCACCCGGGCATATATCTTCATCTTTCGGAATGAAACGGCATCTTGAAGAAGTCATTTTAATATTGAATCCGTACTTCTCTGAAAAAATCTTCATCCTGAGAAGATCGAAACCCTTTCCTCCTGCATAGAAATCATAAGGCTGGCGGGAGGAATAATGCATTGTCTCACGTGTGGTAAAATTGCTCTCGAATATCAGTCGCCGGTTTTCTTCGGTTATACCGACACCGAAATCCTTT
>JAHJRK010000220.1 GCA_018830925.1 Pseudomonadota bacterium | reverse complement strand
CATAAAAAATATTTTGTCTCCGGTGAAAATAAAAAATCCGATGTTCCTTTCCTTTATCATGATTGATGAGAAAACAACATCTTTTATTTCCATTTGAAGTCAAGCATTTTCATTGAGATTGACAGTTTGCTGATTACAGGAAGAACTGAACAGAATTTCACTACAATATTATTGAAGCTCCCCGCCGCAGAGCGGACTGGGAATCTTCGACCGTAAAGAATATAATCTGTTTTTAATTTGCTCGCTAACCCAGCCGCAAGTCCTCCCGCCATACTTATTGGCGGGACCTTCGGCGTGAATGCGCTCGCTGTTTCGGTTCAGCTGGAGGGGAAAGGAATTACAATTGGGAAGTTTTCTCGCCCTGTAATTCTCTCTGCTTTCCGATTCTATAGGCATCTATGATAGCAAATATCCAGATGCAAACAATAGCGTAGAAAATAAAATCATTATAGGGATCTGTAATTGATGATTTTGATCCGACAATCTCTGAAAGCTCTTTCAGGTTCGGAGTACTACCCTGCATCTTAACCATAACGTCGTCGAGGCGATTGATTGCAGATTTCGTGATCGACCAGATCATGTAGCCTAATCCGGTACAAGACAAAAACATGATGACCAGCCCCCTCCAATACTTTTTTAAATAGAGTTGGCCAACACCGGGAAAAACGAATGCTGATAAAAGTACGGCTTTATACGATACTTTCATTATGATTCTCGCTAACGAAGTTTTTGCATTTTAAACAGGCAAAAGCTGTTGCGCGGATCAACACACCTTAATTTCTATCAAGGCTTTTTTTTTGGCTGCTTATCAAGTTTGTTTTTTGCCTTTTGTTTTTGTTTTCCGGCGTTCTGTTTCTGACCCTTTTCCTTATCTTTCTTGCCACCCTTGTCTCCCATTAAATCTCTCCTTTTTCTGTTGTCTGAAACATCTTCCCGCAACGTGGTTTCCTGTTGTAACCACACTATATCCATTATTATTAATTGTAACCTTGCATATTTTTCAAAATTCGTCAATTACCGATTTCATTACCGATTTCATGAAATGATAATTTCGCAGAAAGTTTATTTTCAATATGACTTTTTACGAAGCCGTCAAGTTTCGGATAAATGATCCAGCAAGGGAAGAAACACAGATTCCGAGTTTTTAATAAATGAATCGTTGAATATGTCATCCATACCAGCGCTCCGGAAACAGATATTGTAATAAGGGTCTTCGAATTCTCCCCTTGAATATTTACTTCCCAGCCATTTGTTCCGGACAGCCTGTATGGAATATTTTTTATCTTTGTTGTTCAAGTGCGTCTGCTTAACATATTCCTCCGACAAACCGGGGAAAAAAAGCAACGGCTTTGAGATACCCTGATAGTAGAGATCGAGAAGCAAGGCAAGATGGTCTTCGCTCTTTTCTACGGGATTAAAATTTACGGTCTTATCCATGCAGACAAGAAATGTATTTAAAGGCAAACCACTGTCACAATGAGAACATAAAGCGAGATGATATATCCATGCCCTTAATAAATCCTTTGCCTTCATTGCCGCATACCTGAAGCTGAGCATTCCGCTCTTATAAATGTTTGTAAGCCTTCCTGTTAATGAAAAGCCGTTTATCGTCATATCCGCATTATAAGAATCAGGCTTACCGCCTTTTGTAAATTCATCCAGTTTTTTTACAAAAAGACCCGCATCAATACCCGACTCATTGAGCAGAATTTCACCTGCCTTTCCGTGAGGTAGTCGTCCTTCCGACCTGTACATGCTGAGGAAGTAATCACCGGCCTGTTTGCCGTCTTTTATATCCGATACAAGATCCTGATTGACAAGGTACCTGTCAAGGCCGCTTAAATCGAAATCCTCTCTGTCGGATAAAACGACATCCTTTTCGCCAAGGAATATCCCAAGCCTTTTTGTAAGAAGAAACTTTGCAGGATGGGTAATAAATCCGCACAACGACTCAATGTCTATTATCTTCCATTCATCGGAAGGCCCGATAAGCTGACCCGAAATAAAAGGAACGTGTTCTACGGATTTAAGTCTGCTTTCACTCAGGCTTTGTGCCGCAAGCATGTTTTCTGCCGAGTAGCTGAAAAGCTTCATGTTGTCTTTGAAATATGCCGGAGAAAACGCCTGGAGTTTATGAAAGGTTATCATTTTTTCAGGACCGAAACCGAACCCTTCCCTCACATAATCGAGTAATTCACTCACAAGAACAGAAGGCGGTACCGGAGTATTATCCTGAATGCTTTGCCCGACATAACTTATATATAACGCTTTTCTTGCCGAAATAAGCGCCTCAAGGAAAATATACTTGTCGTCGTTTTTCTTCGATCTGTCCCCCGGCCTCGGATCGTTTGCGATAAGATCAAAGCCGTATGAACCAGGGTTCCCGGGAAAAGTGTCGTTATTCATGCCAAGAAGGCATATCACCTTGAAAGGAATGCTTCTCATTGGAAGCATTGAACAAAAAGTAACGCCTCCCGTCATAAATCCCGAAACACTGCTTTCATGACCAAGCTCTTTTGTTATGCGATATTTGACGACCTCTATTCCCAGTTCTCCGTCATATCCGGACACATCCGAATCATTCAGCATGCCGCAAAGGACTTT
>JAHJRK010000219.1 GCA_018830925.1 Pseudomonadota bacterium | reverse complement strand
GAGGCTTTCGGTAAATCAGGATGGGCTCCGAATACAGGATACCACTATTAACCGCCTGACCGTTATCGCGAATGAGGCTTATGAAGATTTTGCCAGACAACTGCAGACGGAAATTGAAGAAGATTGCGGAGTATCCTTTAAGGGGAGAATTAAAAACAGGCAGAAACGGGCAACCGTCAAGTATCGCAAAGGATTTGAGCTGGATGATAAATTCAGGGAGATTTGGGACAAGATAAAACATCAGACAACCTATAAAGTTGATTATGATACGTCAGAACTAATAAAAAAAGCTTCAAAAGCTCTCAACCAAATGCCGACAATAAAAAAAGCCGTGATTAAGGCGACAAAAACGGCCCTTAAGTTTGACGATGCCGGTATTGTGTCGGAGATAAAAGCGTCATATACCACGGCGCTTGCAGGCATTTTCAGAATACCCGATGTGCTCTCTTACATTCAGGAAAGAACGGATCTGACCCGTTCAACCATTCTTGAAATTCTGTTACAATCAGGCAGAATCAGTGATGTAATGATTAATCCCCAGCTTTTTCTTGATAATACCGTGTCTGCTGTCAACGATGTATTAACCGATTTAATGATTGACGGGATCAAGTACGAGAAAATAGGGGCAAAAGAATATGAAATGCGGTTATTTGAAAATTACGAAATTCATATAAACGAACTGACATTTAAAATATCAAGGAAAGATAAAACCATATACAGCAATCTTGTTCCGCTTGATTCAAACGTGGAATATGATTTTGCCAGGGAATGCGAAGAGAGGGATGATATAGAGTTTTACTTCAAACTGCCTTTCTGGTTTAAAATTCAAACACCTATCGGAAAATACAATCCTGATTGGGCTTTGATAAAAAAGAATGAAAAAACAGTTTACTTTGTGGCCGAAACAAAATCGGCAGGGCAGGAATTAAAAACAAGCGAAAAAAGAAAGATAAAATGCGGCCATGCCCATTTTAATGAGTTTGAAGATGTGCAATACAGGCAGGTTTCAACGGTGGGAGAGCTGGATTAAGAACAGCTTCCGTGCATAGTGGCAAGGGGCCGAATCGGGAACAGGCATTAAATTGAGAAATCCACAATTGAGGATTACCCGCCGCAAACAGCGGAGAATGCGTTCGCTGTTTCGGTTCACCCTTCTATCACCTGCCTCACCTTTATGGCCAAAGCATTGATCAAAAAAGGTTTTTGCAGAAATGCCGTGCCTTCGTCGAGCACCCCCTGGTGCGCTATAACATTAGCCGTGTATCCCGACATGTAAAGCGTCTTTATATCCGGATACAGAGGCATAATCGCCTCTTTGAGCTCCCGCCCGTTCATACCTGGCATCACCACGTCTGTAATCAGCAGATGGATCGGACGATTATACTCACGCACCATAGCCAGCGCCTCTGCCGGACTTCCGGCCGCCAGAACCGTGTAGCCTTGCTCCTCCAGGGTCGTACCGACAAATTCAAGGAGTAATTTTTCATCCTCGACTAACAGCACGGTTTCGGTACCCCCGGGAATTATCTGTTCCTGCGCCGCATCTTCCGTCTCCGCCTGATCCTGGCAGCAGGGCAGATATATTTTAATAGTCGTGCCGAGGCCCGGCTCACTGTAAATATTTATAAACCCGCCGTTTTGCTTTACGATTCCGTAAACCATAGAGAGCCCCAGACCGGTCCCGTTTCCCATCTCCTTGGTAGTGAAAAACGGCTCGAAGATGTGTGAAACAGTCTCTTTGTCCATTCCGGATCCTGTATCGCCGACAGCCAGCAGAGCGTATTTTCCGGGCACAAAGCCCGGATTAACCCGGCAATAAGCCTCATCGAGCACAGCGTTTCCCGTTTCGATGGTCACCGTTCCCACCCCGATTATGGAATCACGGGCATTGACCAGAAGATTGGCAAGTATCTGATCGATCTGGGCAGGGTCTATCTTAACCGGCCGGATTTCCCGGCCCGGTTTCCAGACCAGTTTTATATTTTCACCGATAAGTAGTTTCAGAATTTTGAGTATGCCTGACGTCGTTTCATTCAAATCGAGCACTTTTGGGCTCACGGTCTGCTTGCGTGCAAATGCGAGCAGTTGCCTTACAAGATCGGCGGACCTCTGCGCAGCCTGTTTAATCTGGATCAGGTTTTCGTCGGCTGAAGCGCCTTTTTTGATTTTCAGCATGGCCAGTTCCGCATAGCCCATTATCGCCTGAAGCATGTTGTTGAAGTCGTGAGCCACACCTCCGGCGAGACGTCCCACAGATTCCATCTTCTGGGCCTGGCGGAGCTGATCCTCCAGGGTTATTCTTTCGGTGATATCCTCGCAGGCAACCATATTTTCGCCTGTCTCCAGGCGCACCGGGATGAAATGAATGATCTTCCGGGAACCATCTTTGCAGGTGACATCAAAAATCCTGGGCCTCTTTTCGCCCGGTCCGTATGCCTTCAAATCCTCAATCCAGGCTGATACGACCTGATTTCTGTATTCCGAATCAGGATATGCCAGCTCAAACCATCTTTTCCCGTCAGGAACATCCTTCAGGTCATAGCCGAAGATTTCAGTAAACTTGGGGTTTGCGTAATGGAATATTCCGTATTTATCTATCATCAACACACCAAAGGGCGCATTATGAATTAGATTATGAAACCGCTGTTTTTCGTGCAGCAGCGCTTCATCCGCATGTTTGCGCTCCGTGATGTCACGGGATACGCCGTGAATCCCTGTTATTGTTCCTTTTTCATCCCTGAGTGCCCCGGCGATATTTTCACACCATATTATGGATCCGTTTTTATGATAATATTCGATATCCATTTTTATGGTTCTGTCGGGATCGATGCCGGGCTCAAAATCACGTTCGAGCTCCTTTGCGAGGATTTCAGCCGAATGCGCTAATGATTCCGGAGTCATCTGGTCCGCCGGGTTCTGGGACAACCTCTCTTCCGCCGTGAAACCGAGCACTTTTTCTATCGAAGGGCTTACATATGTCGGACGCAAAGAAAGATCCGTCGTCCAAATAATATCGTTCGTCTTTTCCGAAATGAGTCGGTATCTGCCCTCGCTCTCCCGCAGATTCTCTTCGGCCTGCTTTTGTTCTGTAATATCTCTCACAAGGGCCTGTATAAATTGCCGGTCCCCCAATTCAAAGCGGTTTAGCGAGACCTCGGCATCAAAGGGCGTTTTATCCTTGCGGATATGTTGCCAGTAAAATCGTTGAGGCTTTCCATTAAATGCGGCGTTGATGACCTTCAGGGCTTTTTCTTTCGAGTCTCTGCCGTCAGGTTGCTGCTGTGGGCTGAATTCCCAGGGAGTATGGCCGACAATGTCATCGCTTCTCTCACACCCGAACACCTCCAGGGTCTTCCGGTTACACTCAATAAACCTGCCCTCATTCATAATAAAGATTGCGTCATTAGCTCCTTCAAAAAGTGTCTGATACCTCATTTCCGCCTGTTTGCGTTCAGTAATATCGAGTGCCGTGAAGGTGATACCGGCTGAAAGATCAACAGGGTTAAAGGGTGCAAAACCGAGCAGAACTTCGACCGCCGTGCCGTCTTTCCGGCGCCAGCGTGTTTCCACTGAAAAAGTGCTTTTCCCCTCTATATGGCGGGCTCTTTCACTGCCGACATAGTTGTAATCGGCATCGTTGAAGTAAAGCATCCTTGTATCTTGTTCCGCAAGCTCATCCCTGCTGTAGCCGATCATATAGCAGAGGTGGTCGTTTACTTCTTTTATCACTCGTTCAACCACCACACCGATTCCGACAGGCGCCGAGAGCAAAATACTCTTAAGCCGGCTTTCGCTTTCCAAAAGCCTTTTTTTAAGGTTTTGTGAACTCTCTTTGACCATAAACATCCTCTTTTTTGTTTTTAGAGAAGGCCTCAATATGGCTTTTTCAGGGTCATCAAAAAGGATTGATAAGAGATGAATAGCATAACATGCTAATTTGTCAAGATAACGAATTGCCACGCAAACATCTGCGTGGCAATTCATTCATTTTGAATTTAAGAATTGGAGAGTCGGCAGGAATGTAATGGTTATTTCATAACGACTCCTATCGGGCACGGCCCGCCCTTCGGTTTCGCGTCGCATTTGCCGGCATGCGTGAAAACTCAGCGTCTTTCCGTGGAGCTGGAATGCTGTAGTTGAAGCCGTCTATTGTATTGCGCCTGAGCGGGCTTCCGAGAATCTTTTCGATTGCCCTCACAGTTGCCGTATCATCTCTTGTAACAAGAGTGAACGCATCACCGCTTTTCTCGGCCCGGCCGGTCCTGCCTATGCGGTGAATGTACGCCTCCGGTGTATCGGAAATGTCGTAGTTGATAACATGTGATATCCGGCTCACATCGATTCCGCGCGCGGCAATATCGGTTGCCACCAGAATCTGGTAGGTGCCGTCACGAAAGCCTTCCATGGCAGACTGCCGCTTGTTCTGGGATAGATTCCCCTGCAATGAAGCGGTTCTGAAACCGGCTTTTACCAGTTGTTCTCCCAGCCGCTTTGCGCGATGTTTTGTCCGGGTGAACACGAGCACAGACTCCGTATCTGTCCGGTGCAGCAGTTCAAGCAGCATTGCCGTTTTGAGATGCTGTTCCACCGGATAGAGAGCGTGGCTTACCAAAACCGGCGGAGCGGTTTTGCCCACCTGAACCGTAACCGGATCATGCAGCAGCTCGCGGGCCAGCTTCTTTATCTCATCCGGCATTGTGGCCGAAAAAAGAAGGGTCTGCCGTTTGCGCGGAATATGTTTTAGTATCTGCCGGATTGCCGGCATAAATCCCATATCGAACATCTGATCAGCTTCGTCGACAACCAGAACCTCAAGCCCGGACAGATTAATTGTCCTCCGGTCGATGTGGTCAAGAAGTCTTCCCGGGCAGGCAACGACAATTTCGACGCCCTTTTTAAGCTTTTGCATTTGCGGGTTAATCCCGACACCGCCATATATGCTGATGCTGCGGATGCCTGTCTG
>JAHJRK010000218.1 GCA_018830925.1 Pseudomonadota bacterium | reverse complement strand
GTGGAATACAGCGGCAGAAAATAGTTTCCATCCGGAAATGGCCCTTTTGAGCGATCTCGGCGTCAATCTGCGGGATTACTTGTGCGGCATACATAGCGTATGCCTCCGCGCAATCTCTTGATTTCCTTGAGCTTGCCCAAAATTGCCGATTTCCTGATTGGAAACTCACCTGTGTCCATAATTTGTTTCCGGATGGACAATAGTTAATAATCTTCGTAAAATTCCTGCAATCCGGTAAATTAAAAAGGGAGATGGTTTGAAACCACCTCCCTTTTTTTGTACTTTTGGAACGTTTTCCCGAAAATTTATTTTCCGGTAGCTGCTCCATGCAGTTTAACTTCGACCTTTTCGGTCAACCCTGCATAATATTCCTTAAGAATCACAAGTACTTCATCTCGGCCAAAGTGATCCGGAATCGGGGTGTTTTCGGAAAGACCCTTGCGGAGCGCTGTTCCGCTTAAGATAACGCGGTCGGCCTTGGTGTGCGGGCAAGTTCTGTGAGATGCCATGCCATCGCACTTGAAGCAGTAGAATGTCCAGTCGATCATAAGCGGCTTGCAAAGAAGCGCCTTACCCGGCTCTTTCGGATGAGGTATCTTATCGAAAATTGTCTGTGCTTCAAACATGCCGTAGAAGTCGTCTACGCCTGCATGGTCGCGGCCGATGATCATCCGAGAGCATCCGTAGTTCTGGCGGAATGTAGAGTGAAGGAGAGCTTCTCTCGGGCCCGCATAACGCATGTCAAGAGGATAGCCGCCCTGCAGAACATTTTTTTCGACAAAATAATTTTTTACAAGAGCGTCAATGCATTTTACGCGAACTTCGGCTGGAATATCGCCGGGTTTTAGATTGCCGACAAGCGAATGAATGAAAACACCGTCACACACTTCGACAGCAATCTTGCAGAGATATTCATGCGACCTGTGCATGGGATTCCTGAGCTGAAGGGCTGCGATTTCTTTCCAGCCTCTTTCATCGAAAATTCTTCTGGATTCGGCAGGTCTCATGTAAACTCCTGCATATTTTACCGGAAATTCGCCTTCGCTTAACACTTTTACAGGACCTGCAAGGTTAAACTCTTTTTGTTGCATAACCATCTGAACGCCCGGATGATCTTTCTCTGCGATCTTCCAGAATTCTTCGGCTGTCTTGGTGCCTTCGCCCATGTAAACTTTTTCGCTTTCGAATCTTTTGTCTTTTTCGGTCATCTCGTATTTTTCGGTGACCTTCATAGTGGCCATGATCTCTTTGGTCTCAGGATCACGGAGAGCGATCTCGTCGCCTGCCTTGATGCTGTCGGCATCTGCTTTAGAAGCGGAAAGCGTTACCGGAATGGGCCAGAATGTGCCGTCTGCGAGAAGGAATTTTTCGCAAACTCCCTTCCAGTCGGCTTTTGTCATGAAACCGGTCAGCGGACTGAAACCGCCTATTCCCATCATGATCAAATCTCCGTTTTCACGCGGTGAAACATCAATAGTTTTAAGACCCTTGGCTTTCTTTTTTTCAGCTTCAAGCGCACTTCCTTCGAGTAAGCAGCAGGTCAAGCCTTTTCCGCCATGAGGTGGTATCAAATTCGACATCTGTTAACTTCTCCTTTCAATGGTTTATTGTTTTGATAAATAAAAAAGCAACGGCTTTTTATGGGTTTTTTATTTGTTTCAAAGAAGTTTCATCTATTCATAAATAAGATATTTGTCAAGAATAATTGAATCGAAACAGCGAGCGCTAATCCCGCTGCTTACAGCGGTGAATCTTCAATATTAATCAAAAAGCGATCTATTAGAAAAAAACATCTCAATTATTTACAATTGTTATCTTTATTCCTGAATCTTTGAAAGAGCTTTAAGCATATACCAATCAGGCTTTTTCCTCTGTGATGAAACTGGGGCTCAAGATTGCATACTTCTTTCCCGAGTTCAACATGTATAGAGGAAGACTTGAGTACCCCGAGAAGCTGGGATGGATAAACGCTTCTGTGGCCTGTCATTAAAAAACTGATAACACAGGCAACGGCAGCATACGGGGCTATCTTTGGGCCAAATAACTCAACAGCCATAATGCTTGCGGCTATAGGAGTGTTTGCAGCGCCAGCAAGAAGGCTGACGAAGCCTATTGCTGAAAACGTGGCAATATCCATATTGAAAATTGTCGCAAACAATGTTCCAGCTGTAGCTCCAATAAAAAAAATCGGAGTAACAATACCGCCGCTTCCCCCGAAATTAAGAGTTATGCCTGTGAAAATAATTTTAATTATGAAAGCGTACCATATAATATCTTTGCCTTCTAGAGCGCTTTCGATTGTTTCAAGACCCAGCCCAAGATATTGTTTTGAAAAAATAAGCGCTAAACAGACAAGCATAGAACCGCCAATAAGACCTTTAAGCGGGGCCCATATTTGAAGTCGGTCGGAAAGATTTTTTCCAATCTTGAGCATTTCAATAAGAAGAAGCGAGCAGATACCGAAGAACATGCCTGAGAGGACAATTTTTATTAAAAACAATTCGCTGAATACAGGTATTAGATTTATCGGGTGATACAGATAAGTTATGCCCAAAGAAGAGGAGATGTGATAAGCTGTGACACCTGCAATAAAAGAAGGTAGAAGGACATCATATAAAATATTGCCGACAACCAGGACTTCAATTCCAAACATGGCGCCGGCGATGGGCGTGCCGAAGACAGATGCAAAACCTGCACTGATACCGCATATTACAAGCTTCTTTCTGTCACTGTCGTCAAATCTGAAAATGTCGGCAAAAATGGAAGAAAGACCGCTTCCAATTTGGGCGCATGGGCCTTCCTTTCCTGCTGAACCTCCCGCAGAAATAGTAATAACTGTTGCGATAAGCTTAACAGGAACAACAAGTGGGTTGATTTTTCCGGATCTTTTATGAATCGCTTCAATAACCTTTTCGGTTCCATGCCCTTCTGCTTCCGGCGCAAGATATTTTATTATAATAACGCTTAAAAAAAAGGCTATCGGCAAGAAAAGGAAATAATATTTATATTCACTCGCGTGTAATGTTCCCCATGACAGGGCTTTTAAGAAAATTGATGTTGAGACGCCTACTATCGCGCCGATAAATGTTGCCAGTGCAAACCATTTTAATATGCTGACAAACAGGATCACCTCTTCGGTGAATTGTTTTTTCATTTGTATCAAATTATGTATCCTTTGATATGTTCTAACTTCTCTTAAGCATCCCGTTATTATAAATCATAACAATTTAATATTATTATAATTTTTAAGAATAGAAGGATACCCGATTAAACTGTTTGTTTTATATACCCGCTGTTTCTTATATTTACAAGTTGTTATATGTAAATAAATGGAATTGTCCGGATACCGTATGAAATAGAATAAATATCAGAGCTGATATGGTAAATTGAGGATAATACAGGAGAAATAATATGTTAACAACTGGCGGAGAGACAGGGATTCGAACCCTGGGTGGAACTTTCGCCCCACACTCGCTTAGCAGGCGAGCGCCTTCGGCCTCTCGGCAATCTCTCCGGATGATTATGGCGGAGGGAGTAGGATTCGAACCCACGGAGCCGTTAAGCTCAACGGTTTTCAAGACCGCCTCCTTAAACCACTCGGACATCCCTCCTTTTTGAAGTTTATCTCCCCTAACACCTTATTATACACAGGTCAAGAATATTGACGGCTTTGCAAAAAGGTATTCTGTCTGCCGCGGCGGATTGCGCTTCATCTTTCGTTCTTCCGGCGTACCAATAAGGTCAAGAATTTTGATGATATCCTAGAAAGTCAAAAAACGACTTTTTGCCCGACAGGAAAGGACTTAGCCAAATCCCGCTGCTTGAAGTAAATTGATGATTCCCCTCTGCTTGCAGCAGTCGGCCTGAGGCGAATTCGCCCGCAGGGGATAGAGTCTTTTGTGATTCATTTGCTATTTCGGTTCAAGCGGTTCCATCCTCACCGAAAGGCCGGGGAAAAAACCGTCACCGGCCTGTTGACGGACATATCCGGGTCCTTCAAACACATTTTAGCTATAACACTCTGTTTGAATTATATATCTATTAATTATCGAATGCTTAAGGACTTGTGACAGACGAGGTAAACATTATTTTAAACAAATTTAATTGGTTGTGTTAAACTCCTATTGACACACAAAATCCTTCCTCATATACTCCCAATGCGAAAAAGCAATATTTTATCAAAAAATAGGTTGTTGGGAATTGCATGGATTCAGAAAAGATTAAAGAGGATCTAAATGGATGAAAAAAGAGTAAAGATCGACAGGCGCTCGAAAAAAGATCGAAGAAACGGTGGATCTTCAAATTACAAAGGTCCTGAAAGACGCGGCATAAAATATCAGAGAAACGATACAGATAGAAGAAAGAAAAAATAATGGACAAGGGACGGGGTCAGAATTGGCCTTGCTTTTTTATGAACATTTCAACTCGTCATTCTCAATTCAGTCAATGTCATCATCCCAACCCTCTGTAGCTGACATGTTTGATACCGACTAACTTCCTGTTATCCACAAAACGCCACCCTCAACGTAAATGCTGGATTTCAAGCGGTTATCAATGATGTCATTTCCTCGATAAGTGTGATATGATCATCCAGCCCTGTGAGGGACCGGGGCCAACGGATACATGATTCAAATCTTGACGCACCTCCGGGGAAACCAGACAGCAAATAGAGAAAACAAACGTCATACTGACGTATCAGAAGAAACCGGGCTACACGATTCAAATAGAGGATGTTATATGATTGCTTATCGAACAATATTGACAGTGTGTTTTGCACTCTTTCTTTCTTCCTGTGCGGCAACGCCGATCCTTACCGGAAAAGGCGACATGTCCCGGGAAATCAAACAAAAAGCTCCCGTTGTGTTTGAAGTAGATATTTCTCCGGATGGACGGTATGTTTTATCGGGCAGCATGGACTCTTTTATCCTCTGGGATCTTCTGCAAGGGAAAAAAATACAAACTTTCACTCATGAAG
>JAHJRK010000217.1 GCA_018830925.1 Pseudomonadota bacterium | reverse complement strand
TTGTAATATCAAACATCCTGTCCAGTATGACCGTTTTTACAAGATAATCCAGCAATGGAACCGAAAATCCTGTATAAAGCAACGAATCTGCGGTTCGGTCCCAGTTTACATAGGCATCCCACCTGAGCAGGGGAGATCGGCTAAAGCCGCCGCCGCCCAGAACCGACTGAAGAATATTGCGGATCCCCGTGATACCGAACCAGATAAAAGCGCCGAAATAAGCCAGCAGCCACCAGTCCTTGGTAAGAGCAAATGTGGCAAATGCCGGCACGAACCCGATAAAAACCTTTAACAAGTTTTTTAAGTGGGAATTCACATAAGTCCAGGGAATACCCTTTTTTTCATGACTGGAAACAGGAGGCTCCAGATACAGATCATTGGTAATGACCTTCGCTGTTCCGCCAAGTGTTATGACATTCCCTTTTTGAGACATGCGGGCGGAATTACCCAGCACTTCCCAATCCTCCTTTTGTGTATAACCTATCCATCGGATGAAGGGCAGGGATTCAGCCATATCCTTCAACCTTTTGCTCACATTATCGCGGGCAAGGAATGTGTGACGTTTACGGACGTAAAAACATATGGGAACAATGTCCCTGCCGGCACCTACATCCTTCTTGATCTGTTTGCGTGCTCTACGTGGCAGGGTTTCAATAACCGCGAAACCCATACCGTGCGATCGGCTGGATCGTCCGGTAGAGTCACTTCCAAGGCGTGCTTTGAGCGGCCTGCGTTTGTACATGACCTGAAGATTGATTATATCGTGGAGGATGACAGTCAATTTTTCGATCTGCTTTTTCTTTTCATGAAGATTCCTGGTCGCCACTTTTTGAATGATCTCAAGAATCAATCGCTTCAGCGCTATCGGGCTCTGTTCGTTAATGGCTTCCTGAAGCTGGCTGATGGCTTGAATATGGTCGGTTATGCCGGCAGCCCAATCCTTGAGATTAAATAGTTCCAGCCTTGAGATCCTGCCGTCACAGTCGTAAATCAACTCCAGCACTTCTTCTACTTCAACATTAGACAGATTCAGTGTAATACGATATCCTGATTGCAGGGCCGCCAGACTGTCGAGAAGCTCTGCCGGAGACAGCTTCAGCATTTCCGGAACATCGGGGTCATCGACGGGTTCTGAAGGATTTGGAATATCGGGGTTGCTCGAAGGCCTGAGATAGCCGGCAACCAGAAGTTCCAGATCCATGCGATTCATTTCGTCGAACCACTTTTCAATACGGCCCCGTTCGTCAGTCTCGGCTGTGCAATAGGTTGACCGGAGTTGTTCAGCCTTTTTCTGCAGGGCATCCAGAATCTTCTGATGAATAAATTTCCCCAGATGCAGCGTCGACTTCTGACCGATACCGACAAAAGCCAGGAACTCCTTTTCTTCCATAGGTTCCAGATCGACGTCGTATACACTCTTCAAGTCTGACAAATGCCTGTGGTTGAAGGCTCTGAAAAGTTCCATCACGTAAGCCTGCTGGTAAGCAGAAACCTTCCTCCCTTCATCCATGAGCTTGACAACCGCCGGCTCCTCAAGAAAGCAGAGAAATGCCTGGGAGTCAGGGAATCCCCTTGGAACCCAGATAAGGTTTATGTACTTGTTTCGAAACCGGGATGAAAACTCAATTCCGATCCGTACGTCGATATCCAATATCCGTGCTGCCTCAAGAAGCTCGGTCGCAAAACGCGGTTCAATATAGTTGTAGTGAACAACCCTCAAACGTCTGATACCCTTTATCCAGGCATCCATTATCAGATGGGTGGAAGACTTGCGCCCCTTTGTATTCGCGTCATGAACATGATCGTCAAATGAAATCTGATTCCATTCTTCCGGCATTTCGAGAAGATGATATCGTTTGAGCTGCTTACGGACAACCCGGGATTTACCTGAGACGGTAATACGAAAATCGTGAGCCAGTTCGAGTTGCCGCCTGTAATTGTCCTGGGTTCGAACGACTTCCTTCATGATTTGCATCAAAACCCGGGCAGTGTTTTTTGGCATCGGCCCTTCAGCTGTATCCAGAACTTCATCCCGCAAAGAACGAAGTGCCACAAGACGGTCATCCATTCCTCCGATCTCGAGAGAGGTCAGCAGATGAACCATTGCATATGCGGTCCGCAACCTTTTAGTTTCGGCCATTTCTTTAATGCCATTAGGATGGAAATAGCCTGAATATTGCCTCCGTGCATATTCAAAATCCCGGCCTCTGGAAAAGGCATCGTTGACAATTTGAATCAGCCTGTGATCTCCACGGTCAAAAAGAAGGCGGTTGCTCCGAAAGGAAGATGGTTCAGGTCTGCATATTCTCTCGGTTTCTTCTATTCTCGATTTATTTATCAACTTGCCGGTTTTACTCATAAAGGTATTAGGTCCAATACAATTGAACAATTTTATTTATTCTTCTTATCCCGCTTTTCCTGCTTCTTTTCCTTTAATGATTTATCTGACTTCTTTTTGGTATCTTTCTTAATATCTTTTGATTTTAACACGGGTATCCCCCATGAATAAAATATAATGATACTAATCCTCACTATATGCATTCTTGGGTATCATAGTACTGGTAGCGGGTCAATTCAGAAATAAGCCGAGCCCCTGTAAAGATTAACGGGCAAGGTTATCAGGGATGTGGAGCATGGAGACCCGGATCAGAAGTCTAACTCAAATACCACAATGGAACACTTACTGTCATCGGTGAGAGAGGGCTTTGAACAACTCACATTCACCATGTCGAAGAGAAAAGATTGAAGCTTCCCGTCTTAAAAGACATGGCTTCACGGTAATGAAAATATCTATTTCATATAGCTCCCTCCGGCAGCTGAAAATAAATTTTCATGCTTTTCCCTACCACTCAAGGGAGTACTGAAAAGAGTCCTGTTTATCGGGGTTAAGTGAACACATTCCGACTTTTTACGAAACCATCAACCTTCTTGACACTTATTATCATTATTTTATATATAGTAAGAGTTCATGAATAACTTACATGAAGCCGGGTCGGTGTGTTATGCAAAGAGCTTGCTAAGTTTTATCATGTTTATTTTTTGTCCGGTTTTTATTGATATATAATGGGGAGTTCTGATGAAAAAATATTTGGTTCCTTTATTAATTGTTCTGCTGCTTTCGGTTATGCTTCAAGCTCAGGCGGGGGCAGCGGATTTCCGGAAAACAAAAATCGCGGTTCTCGATTTTCAGCTCCAGGGAGAGGGATTTGAAACCCAGGATATGGGTATAATTGTAGCGGAATGGTTTATCACCGCTCTTGTCAAGGCCGGCCGTTTTGAGGTTATCGAGAGGGGATTATTAAAAAAACTTCTGGAGGAACAGAAACTTTCAATGACCGGAGTTGTTGATGCAACCACCGCAACGCAAATAGGCAAGTTTCTCGGTGTAAAAACCATAATAAGCGGTTCGGTTATGAAACTGCAGAACGTGTTTGAAATA
>JAHJRK010000023.1 GCA_018830925.1 Pseudomonadota bacterium | reverse complement strand
TATTTTTTGTAATTTTTCTGATATCAGGGACGTTCATACTAAAGCCTGTCGTGGGAAGCGTTGAGCAGGATTCTCCAGCCGCAAAGGCCGGGACAGTTAAGGGAGACCTTATTGAATCGATTGACGGAAAGCCTGTTACAAGCTGGGAAGAGATGGCTGAAATCATATCGGGCAGCAATGGAAAGCGGCTCTCGGTTTCAGTTGTCAGAGACGGCGCAGTATTAAAACTTGATATTTTGCCGGAGCTTAAGACGGCAAAAAATATATTCGGGGAAGATATAAAGCGCTATGCGATGGGAATTGCCTCCGCAGGAGATTTCTACACAAAGGAGCTGAACCCCTTTCAGGCTTTATCTGAGAGCATAAGGCAGACTTATAAGATTACGTATCTGACGGTTTTGAGCATTGTAAAGCTGATACAGGGAACTTTATCTGCAAAAACGCTCGGCGGTCCGATAATGATTGCCGAGATGGCAGGACAGCAGGCAAGACAAGGTATTGCCAATCTTGCTTTTTTTACTGCTCTTTTAAGTATTAACCTTGCTGTGCTCAATTTTCTTCCGATACCGGTCTTAGACGGCGGGCATCTTCTCTTCTTTTTCATAGAGGCTGTGATAGGAAAACCGATCAATACAAAGATGCGTGAGATAGCCCAGCAGGTTGGAATTTTTGTTCTGGTTGTTCTTATGATTTACGTTTTTTATAATGACATTACGCGTATTTTTTTCAGTTGACAAAAGGAGTCGAGAATTCAAAGATTCAATCCGAATCTTTGAATTCTCGAACCCTTGAACCCTCGAATCCTTTTTCCCAAATTAAACGGGAGAAGCAACATATATTATAACCTCTTATAACTCTAAAATATAAAAATTATGCCCTACAGACTTGAGATTGCATTAAAACCGGATATGCTTGATGCCGAAGGCGAAGGAATACGCCATAAGGCGAAAGATTATTTCGGAATTGAACTTACAAAAGTCCGCTCAATTTCTATTGTAACTATCGATGCCGCATTGACCGATACTCAGATTGATATTATTCAGTCCGGTATTTTTACGAACCCTGTCACACAGATTTCATCTTGCACCCCGCTGCCTGTTGAATTTGACTGGATTATCTGGGTTGGTTACAGGCCAGGTGTCAGGGATAATCCCGGAAGCACCGCTGTTGAGGCTATAGAGGATATCCTGGGAATGAAATTTGCCCGGGGCGAGGCGGTTTATACATCAAAGCGGTATTGTATCACCGGCCTTAATCTTGTCCGGAAAGATATTGAAAGAATTGCCTGTGAACTTCTGGCAAACGATATTATTCAGCAGTCAAAAATCTATTCAAAGGATGACTGGAACAGCTCAGACGGGATAGGTTATATTATTCCAAAGGTTATCCTGAACCATGTTCCGACGGTGTCGTCAATTTCTATAGACAGCGATGGAACCTTAAAAACAATAAGCGATGAACGTAATCTCGCCCTTAATCCGAATGATATCCCTACGATCAGGGATTATTTTTTGAGAAAAGAGGTTCTGGCTGCCCGCTCTTTGACTGGTTTGTCGGAGCCGACCGACATTGAGCTTGAATATATTTCCCAGGCAAGAAGCGATCATTGCAACCACAACACATTCAGAGGCTTGTTCCGGTACATGGATCTTGAAACCGGCAAATCCGAAACAGTTGACAACCTTTTCAAGACCTGCATTGAAGCGCCCACCCTTTATCTTAAGGACAAAAAACCATGGGTTGTATCCGTATTGTGGGATAATGCCGGAGCCGGGCTTTTTGACGACAACAACTATTATGTCATAACCGGAGAAACTCACAATTCGCCGTCCAACATGGAAGCCTATGGCGGTGCTATTACAGGAATTGTGGGAGTGTATCGCGATCCTTTAGGCACCGGAAAAGGCTCAAAGCTTATCATGGGAAGTTACGGATTCTGCGTAGGGCACAGGGATTACGACGGTTCTCTTACGCCGCGTCTTCATCCGAGGCGTCTTCTTGACGGTGTGATTGAAGGAGTCAGGGACGGAGGAAATAAAAGCGGAATTCCCACGCCTTTCGGCCAGGTTCTTTTTCATCAAGGGTATATGGGGAAATGCCTTGTCTTTGTGACCGCCCTCGGAATAATGCCTTCGGTAATAAAGGGGGAGCCTGCGGAACAGAAGAAAACATCCCCCGGGGATCTTGTTATCATGTGCGGCGGCAGGGTGGGAAAAGACGGAATACACGGGGTGACAGCTTCTTCAGAGGTATTTTCCGAGAGTACGCCGGCAGGCCATGTTCAGATAGGCGACCCTTATACCCAGAAAAAGATGCATGATTTTCTGCTGGAGGCCCGTGATGAAGGTCTTATAACATTTATTACGGATAACGGAGGGGGCGGACTTTCATCATCAATCGGCGAATCGGCCCGCTATTCCAACGGCTGTGAAATAGAGCTTGAGAAGATTCCTTTAAAATATGAAGGTCTTGACCAGTGGGAAATCTGGATTTCAGAATCCCAGGAGCGTATGACGGTTGCGGTGAAACCCGGTCATCTTGGCCGGTTTCTGGAGCTTTCGGCTAAACATGCCGTTGAAAGCACGGTCATTGGCAGATATACCGACTCGGGAAAGATTCATATTAAATATAATGATAGAACATGCGCCTATGTTGATATGGATTTGCTTGCGGCCGGTTTCCCTCAGTGGGAATTTGATGCTTTGTGGCAGCCGCCCGAAAGGCGCGGCTTGTATGAACCGGTTATAAAGGAGCCGCGCGATTACAACAATCTTTTATTGAACCTTTTATCGCGTCCGAATATCTGCTCAAAGGAATGGATTTGCAGGCAGTATGACCATGAAGTTCAGGGCGGAAGCGTTATTAAGCCGCTTGTTGGCGCAAACCGGGATGTAAACAGCGATGCGGTTGTTATAAGGCCGGTTCTTGATTCAAAGAAAGGGCTTGCTTTTTCCCAGGCTCTTTCGCCCGCGTATTCTTCGATAGATGCGTTCCATATGACAAGCTGCACTATTGATGAAGCTGTAAGGCGGCTTGTCTGTGTCGGTGGAAACATGGAACATATCGGAGGGGTGGATAATTTTTGCTGGCCAAATATTCAGTATCACCCGGTTAAAAATCCCGATGGGAAATTCAAGGCAGCTCAGCTTGTCCGCTCCTGCAGAGCGCTGGCTGAAATCTGCCTTGCTTATGAAATACCCCTGTTGTCCGGAAAAGACAGTATGTATGTTGACGGGCATCTTTTCGGAAAATACGGTGAGACCCACAAGGTTTCAGCGCTTGAGACACTCCAGTTTTCAGCCGTATCGGTTATAGATGATATAAATAAATGCGTTACAATGGAGAGTAAAATCCCGGGAGATCTTGTTTATGTGCTTGGAACAACACGCAATGAACTGGGCGCTTCGGAATATTATGAGCATTTCGGCTATACGGGCTTAAATGTTCCGGAAGTATTTCCCGGTCGTTTCATAAAGCTTTACAGAGCTCTTCAGGATGCTATTGATAAGGGAATTGTGGCTTCCGCGCACGGCATATATCGCGGGGGGCTGGGAGTACACCTTGCGATGGTCGCAATGGGCGGAAACCTCGGCCTGAAAGCGGATATCGGGCTTGTGCCGTCAGACGGGGCGGATCGAGGAGATGTCATCCTTTTTTCCGAATCTCCCGGCCGTTTTATTGTTACTGTTGCGCCTGGTAACAGAAAAGATTTTGAAAGGATATTGAACGGGCTCCCTTTTGCGTGCATAGGAGAAGTAACGGAAAACCGGGAGCTTGTCGTAAACGGATCAAATAACAGAAAGCTGCTTTCCGTATCCATATCTATATCTATAGACGATTTGAAAAAAGCATGGAAACGGCCTTTTGGAGACCTGATATGAGTGATGTTAAAGTTCTGGTGCTTGCCGGTTACGGCCTCAACTGCGATCATGAGACAGCATATGCTTTTGAGCTTGCCGGAGCAAAAGCTGAAAGAGTGCATATAAATTCTCTTATTGATGGGAATGTTCAACTTGATGCGTTTCATATAATGGCTTTTGTCGGAGGTTTCGGATGGGGAGATGACCATGGAGCCGGCGTAATTCAGGCCGTAAAGCTAAAGACAAGAATTGGCGATAAAATCCTTGAATTTGTAGAAAAAGGAAAGCTTGTTATAGGTATTTGCAATGGATTTCAGGCAATTGTGAATATGGGGCTTTTGCCCGGATTTAATAACAACTATACAGAACGGTCCGTTGCGCTAACTTTCAATGACAGCGGGAACTTCAGGGATGACTGGGTGACTCTTAAAGTCAACACCGCCTCTTCCTGTGTGTTTACCAAAGGTCTGGATAATATCGAGCTTCCTGTAAGACACGGGGAAGGAAAATTTTATTCGGATGAACCGGTCATCAGAAGGCTTATTGAAAATAACCAGGTTGTCATTCAATACGCAATGCCGGGAGGCTCTCCGGCTGAAGGAAGATTTCCCGATAATCCCAACGGCTCTGTAAAAGATATTGCAGGAATATGCGATTCCAGCGGTCGTATATTCGGTCTTATGCCACATCCTGAAGGCTATAACCATTTCACAAACCATCCGGGTTGGACGAGGCGTAAAGAGATGATGAAACGTCTTGGCAATGATGATTATCTATCGGAAACTCCGGCAGGCATCCGCATGTTTAAAAATGCGGTTGAATATGTAAAGTAGTAGCCCCGACCCCCGGACGGCTACCTGTTTTTTCAGTTAATTGAAAATTAGTCTTGACTATTTTTCAGTACTGTGAATAATAGTCGACATGGAAAGCCGAAAAATATATCTTAAAATCTGGCAGAGCCTTAGCGTCGGCAAGCACATGGTCTTTCTGGCAGGACCGCGCCAGGCCGGTAAAACAACGCTGACCCAGATCATCTCCCGCAGTTTTACGAATCATCTTTATCTTAACTGGGATATTGCCGAACATAGATCCAGCTTTATAGAAAACCCCATCTTCTTCGAAGCGATTGAACGCAAGGATGCATCAACCCCGTTGATTGTATTCGATGAAATACACAAATACAAAGACTGGAAAAACTATCTTAAAGGAATCTGCGATCAGTTTCACAAGGATTTTCTGTTTCTCGTTTCCGGCAGCGGACGCCTGGATCTATATCAAAAAGGCGGAGATTCTCTGGCTGGAAGATACTTTCTGTTTCATTTGTGGCCATTTACCATCTCCGAACTCGCAGAAAGAAATCAGGAGATGGAATCCTTTTTGAAAAACCCTTTGCAGATCGCGATGGAAAATGCCGCCGGGCTTAAGGATATCTGGGACAGGCTGTCTGAATTGAGCGGATTTCCAGAGCCTTTTATAAGCGGTAAAAAAACACACTATCGCCGATGGTCAAATACCTATTCACAACAACTCATCAGGGAAGATATCAGGGACTTAACCGGCGTGAAATCCGTGGGCGGTATGGAGTTATTGTATCTTCTGCTGCCATCAAAGACAGGAAGTCCTGTTTCGATCACCTCGCTGGCGGGTGACTTGAAAGTGGCATATAACACGGTTTACAACTGGCTGTCTGTTTTTGAGCGATACTTTCTCATCTTTAGCATATCACCGTGGACACAAAAAATTGCCCGGGCCATTCAAAAGGAACGAAAGGTTTATCTCTGGGACACCCCGCGCATTAATGACCCGGGAGCCCGATTTGAAAACATGGTTGCACTGGAACTGTGGCGGGCGGTAACAGGGTGGTCAGATATGGGGCTGGGAACCTTTTCGCTCCATTTTCTCAAGAACAAAGAACAGCAGTGGATTTTTTGATTGCAAACGAGGGCCGTCCGATTCTTTTGATTGAGGCCAAGCTCTCAGAAACACAGCCCTCTGCCGCGCTGAAAAAGTTTCAGCTTGCGCTGAAAATACCGGCTGTTCAACTCATCGATGAAAGCAGGGGCTACCGTCTGGTTCGAAACGACAACCAACATATTCTGATAGCACCCGCTTATCAGTGGCTTGCGGGGTTGCCTTAGGAGCCGTTACGAAATAACCATTACATCTCTGACCATTTCGTTACAGCTCAAGGGTTTCCTTTTTATTCTGGCTCCTGAATTCTGGCTCCTGTCTCCTGAATAGTTACAAAAATTTTAATAGTTCTATAAAATATTTTAAT